>JAMORM010000063.1 GCA_027063585.1 Sulfurimonas sp.
AAATTGCAGCAACGATAGCGTATGAACATCATGAAAAATATGACGGTTCAGGGTATCCTAGAGGTTTACAGAGTGAAGATATAAGTCTGTACGCAAGAATTACTGCCATAGCAGATGTTTTTGATGCACTTGGAAGTGAAAGAGTCTATAAAAAAGCTTGGAAGGATGAAGATATTATTGCAATGTTTCAAGAAGAAAAAGCAAAACATTTTGATCCTCTGTTAGTAGATATATTTTTAAATAATATAGATGAATTTAAGTGTATTCGAGACAAATATTGTGATGTTATATCTTATTAGTTGTCTATGTTTAAATCAGCCTCATCAAGAAGAGTAAAAAAGCCTGCTGGTTCAAGTACTCCGAAACTCTCAAATAAAATTTTTCCGTTTTTGTTTAAAAAGTAATGTCTCGGCACTCCGAATTTTTGGAATTCTTTTGGAATGAAATGCCGGTCGCGTGAAAGATATATAAGTATATAATCTTTATGGAGTTTGTCCATAACTTTTTTCTTCGAGAGCGTTTTTTCTTTAAATCTTTTACAAAAATGACAGCTATCCGCACCGATGAAGAGGTAAATATTCTTATGCTCTTTTTGTGCTAACTCTATAGCTTTATTGTAATTATGGAGCCATTTGTCTGTTTCATATCCAAACACAGAGGATACCAAAAGTAAAGTGAATAGAAGTGTTTTCATAGCGTAATTATAGTGCATTTGGTTTAAGATGATATAATTTTTCTAAAATAATTTTTAGGAAAAGTAATGAGAGAAGCAAAAATATTTTTCGGTTCGAGTGAAGCAAGCAAAGAAAATTTCAGTCAGAGAAAATCACCGTATAACGGGGAAGTCGTTTCAACTGCACCAATATGTGATGCAGATGATGCAAAGAAAGCACTGGGAATTGCGCAAGAAGCGGCAGTTTTTGCTAAAAAAAGTACTTTGGCACAGCGGTGTGCATGGCTATTAGATGTTACATGTAAACTCAAAGAGCATAAAGAAGATTTGGCAAAAACAATCACTGACGAGGTCGGCAAACCTATAGCCTTTTCTCGTATAGAAGTGGAACGTTGTATAGAAACACTAACGCTTGCAGCCGAGACTATGCGAACAATGGGTGGTGAGACGATAAATACCGATGCCATGAACAGCGGGAAAAAAACACTCAGCTTTTTTCGTCGTGAGCCGGCCGGCGTCGTAGTCGCGATTACGCCTTTTAATTTTCCTTTAAATCTTGTAGCGCATAAACTCGCACCTGCACTGGTTGCCGGTAATGCAGTCGTGCTTAAACCTACACCTGAAGCTCCTTTGACCGCCTATAAGTTTGCAAAACTTTTCATCGAGAGTGACTATGCTATCCCTAATGCTTTGAGTGTCGTGTATGGAGATGCAGAGGTAGGAAGTGCTTTAATAACGAGTGATATTCCTCGTGTTATCAGCTTTACGGGAAGTGTTCCTGTTGGGAATATTATTACAAAAAATGCAGGCATTAAAAAAGTCTCGCTTGAGCTTGGCGGCAATGCGGCAACATTTATAGAAAAGTCGGCTGATTTAGCCTATGCGGCAACAAAGTGTGCGATGGGCGCTTTTGTAAATTCGGGTCAGGTTTGTATCTCTCTGCAGCGTATTTATGTGCAAGAAGATATTTATGATGAGTTTGCCCAGCTTATGGCAGCCGCAACGAAAAAACTCAAGGTCGGCAGTCCGTATGATGATGAAACATTTATGGGACCGCTTATAGACGATGAATCATGTCTGCGTGCGATGGGTTGGGTTGATGCCGCTATAAAAGAGGGGGCAATTCCTTTGTTGGTTCCGCGTTTGGAAGGAAAAACTTTTTACCCTTGTGTGATGGCAAATGTACGAGATGATATGGCAATCGTATGTGAAGAGGTTTTTGCGCCGATTGTTTCTCTTGTAAAGGTTAGTGATTTTGATGATGCCGCCCAAAGAATGAACGACTCGCCTTACGGTTTGCAGTTTTCAGTGTTTACAAATGATTTAAGTGTTACAAATCGCGCAATAGATGAACTTGATGCCGGAGGAATCGTTATAAATGATATGCCGACACTTCGTTTTGACATACAGCCTTACGGCGGTGTGAAATTAAGCGGAGTAGGGCGTGAAGGTCCGCGTTTTGCCATAGAAGAGATGACGGAGATAAAGTCTATCGTCATTTGTTAAAATGGCTCTTTGGAAGCAAGATTTTCAAATGCTAAAGTATGACTTAGAAAAAAACTAAATTTTTTTCTGTAACCTTGCCTGTAAGGTATGGAAAGCAATTTAGCCTAGACTAAAGTTTCAATGCCATTAAGTTAAGCGGTTTTTTCGGAACCCGTACTTTAGTGCGGGCTTTGTGTCTTTAAAGACGAAGGCCTAGGTTAAAACCTAGGTTCCGAAAGACTTTCCAAGTGATAGAAAAAAATTTACCAGAGGGTGGAGAAGGCTGTATGAAAAAAAAAGTAATTGTTTCGGCATGCATACTTGGTGAGTATTGCAGATATGACGGTAAAACGAAAAAAATAGATGTAGTTGCAGAAGCCTTAAGTGAGTATGAAATCATTCCTTTTTGTCCTGAAGCTCCGCTTTTTGGAACGCCGAGAGAACGCATTAACGTTTTGGATATAAACGGAAAAAACACAATTGTAACAGATGAGACAAACAGAGATGTTACACAGCTTTTAGAAGATGAAATAAACGCTTTTATAAAATTATATCCAAAAGTTGACCGTATCATTCTAAAGTCTAAATCACCAAGCTGCGGCTATGGTACCACACCGATTCTCAATAAGGACAAAGAGACCATAAAACTGGACAACGGCATTGCTGCAGAGCTTATGAGCAAACATTATGAAGATATAAAAATCGAAGATGAATTAAATTTTATGAAACATAATCCAAACGAGTCAAATTAACATACCAGTCTTCTCTGTAATACTGACGTGACGGTTTAAGATACACTGTAAAAGCATCCTCAAAGCACTCGATTTTCTTGATGTAATTTTCAGGAATTTCAAGGGCATTTTCACAAATACTTTTTGCACACGCATCATCTAAATCATAAAAAAACTCTAACTCGGGATTGTTTGCATCTATAGTAAACTCTCTTTCATGCATTTTATTTTTCTCCATTTTTAGTGGGTTTAAGTATTATAATATATTTTTATTATAGTATCCTTTTGTATTAGTCTTTAACGGGAATATACGCAAAACCTTCATTTTGTTTATCTATAAGCCCTATTGTTGAGTTTGGTACTATTTTTACAAATTTCACTATATCTTTGGACTCAAGATGATTTCGTGACATAGCAGCTCCACACATTAAAAATTCGACTTCATAGGTATCTGCCATACTCGCTATTCTTTTTTTTAATTCAGGGTAGATTTTTACCAGTTTTGTATCTTTATTAAACATCGTATTTTTTATATCTTGAACAAAAAATCTATAGGCTCCGCCATGAATGACAACTGCAACTTCCAACTCTTTTAAGTTTCCTTCATAATGCGCTTTATTGACGGCAATACCTTTTAATATATTTTTTTCAAATTTTGCTACATTGCTTGTAGTTAAATCATAAACAACTCTTGCCGTTTCATCATCTGCCTGTGCTAAGCCGAGTAGGGCTAAAAATAACACTATCTTTTTCATCATAAACTCCTTTTTATTATACTACCTTAGATAAGTAAAATTTATGTAAAATCACTTATCTATATTATTAGAATGTCAATACTTTATCACTTTTATGTAGTGTTTTCGCTAAACGTAATGCATTCCAAGTGACATCAGTTCCATCCTATGGCTGATGGTTTAATATAATTGTAGTCACGATTACTCCTCTTTTTTCAAAACAACCTCACCCAGGCCTGTTTTGACTGGATAACCGGCTTTTACCCAGCCTTTGAGTCCACTTTTGAGTGTTGTTACATTTGTATAACCCATTTTCTTTAATACTTCTGCTGCTAGAGCACCTCTACCGCCTCTTCGACAATATGTGACAATACGTACATCCGGGTCTTTAATCTTTTTAGCGACTTTCCATTCCAAGTTTCCACGTGTAATAGATACAAAGTTTTCTTTATTAAACTCATCAAACGGAATACTTCCCTCTGCTCTTTGTTCGCTCTCTCTTACATCTAAAACAATGACATCTTCACCTTCATCAAGTAAAGTCTTAAGTTGTCTAGGTGTCATTTCACCAACATCTTTTTTGGCTTCATTAATAAGAACCATTTTGTTTACAACTTCTGCCATTAACACATTAGTACTGAGCAAAGCAACTATCAGTAACAATTTTTTCATATCCAATCCTTTTTCTACTTAATGTAATAACTAAATGCTTAATTAGGCATTTAACTAAATAGATGATAGTATGGTATAATTTTATTATTAAAATGTCAAGGACACTCATGCTAGATATGCAGCAAAAAATTAAAATATTTAAGGCCTTAGGGAATGAAACGCGTTTTTTAATTTTTAAAAATGTTTTTACCGGCGGTTATACTTGTTCTCTTGACAAAAAAGACCCGAATGTCAAAGTCAGCCCGCATGCAACCTGTGTCAGTACGATTGCAGAGCATTTTGATTTTTCTTTGCCTACAATTTCCAAGCATCTTAAAGAGCTTCGAGAAGCAGGTATAATTACCATGGAAAAAAAATCAAACAAAATTTATATAGAGCCGAATATGGAAACTATCCGTGAACTCGGCAGTTGTTTTAATACATTAGTTGAAAATTTTGATGCTAACAGAGAGCTTTTCTTTGCTTAAGTTCCTATTTTTAAAAAAATTGTTACAAAAGTGTTAAATAAAACGAATTCCAAACCTGCTCTTCTGATATTTATGCAAAGGTACTTACTTATGCCTTAGTATTTGCTCACATTATGTTTATTGATATTTATTTTTAGCAATATTGTAAAAGTTATTGGCTTTTTTGATACAATCTATGCAGTAATATGGAGGTAAAAAATGAGTGTAGATTTAAGCGATATTGCCAAAGAAAATTATAAATATGCGCAGCATTTAGCCACTTGTAATAGCGTGATTGCTTATAAAAATGAAACATTTGAACTTGCAAAAGTAGAAAAACATACTGCATTTGAGAGTGTAGATTTTTGGCGTAATATTTCACTTTCAACTGAGATACTTTTAAAAGCCTGCATGCTCAAACATCAGGTCAATTTTTTTCATAGACGTGCGCATGGGAAATATGGTCCAAAAGTGGCGGCATTTACAAATGAATGGCTCGCACAAACGTTGCATAGGCTAGATATATCCTATGTGGCACAAATAAATACCGGAACAGTCAGTACAACACTTAAACGTGCCGAAGAGGAGCTTTTTACAAAATCCTGGATGAATCAGGAGAAAGTGAAGTTGATACGAGAGATGTTTTACATCATTATAAGAACCCGTCGAAACCGAAACACGCATTTTTTCTTTCCAAATCAAAGTCATATTGATATAGCTGAGGTCGAGATGATTTACCTGCCGCTTTTAAACATGCTTGAAGATATTTATACCAATCCCTGTTAGGAACTAACAGGGATTGGTATTATAATTATTTAGAGTTTAAAACCTAAATATATTTCTACTACATCTTCCAAATATCAGGTCTCTTTTCTTGCTATTTTATAAAACAGTTTTTCTAAAGAGATCTCTTTTGGTATCTTTTTGTCATCTAGTAAGTGCTCTTTTAATATTTTTGCCAAATAAGGTCCAAAAACAAAACCTCTTGAACCAAGAGCATTTATGGTGTAAATATTAGGATAATACTCCAGCAGTTCACTGGGTATTTTAGTCCCTTTTTTTATAGATGGATACTTTTTGAGAGAAGCTTCATAATCAATAACCTTTCCAAGAATAGGAAAATAGCTTTTAATGGTTGCCCTTGCCCCTTTCAATACATTTACAACCTCTACATTTTCTAGTTTTATAAGCTCATCGGCCTGCTTTAGAAGAGAATCAATATCTTGTTTGAGTGTATCTATATAAAATGGGCATTTGTCACATGTTGTATCACATGAAGCATCCAAAAGAGAGTGATTTTGTTGGGTGGCTCCTATAGCTATGGTGCCATCTTCTTTATTTGCAGATACAGAGATAGACTTGTGTATATTAAAGGGAACTTTTGTTGAACTTTTTACATCAATCCTGACTCCGAAAACGGGTGATATTTTTACATAAGGATAACTGACTAGCGGACTGTTGACTCCTTGTGCAAGAATGATATTTTTGGCTTTTAGCTCATCAAGATAATAACAGCCGCTTTTATATACTAATTTTTTTGCATCTTTTAAAAAGAAGTCACACTCTCTCGTTAATTGATTACAAATTTTCAGAGGATTAACGATAGCTGCGTTTGAGTAAAAATAACCATCAATATTTTCAAAATGGATATGTTTACATTTTAGTTCATTCGTGCTTAGTTTAGTCTCATCAAAATTATTGTTTGGCACTCTTAGAACGCCTTTTTTAATTATGGATTCAGGCAGTAAATTTTCATAAAAATCTAGTGAAAAATCAAGCGCTGTATTGACAAGTGAATTATAAGAGTTTTTCTTGCCCGGTAACGGAGAAAGAAAAGCACCTGCCGCACCACTGGCTCCACAGACTATTCCCTCTTTATCTACAATAGCAACATTTTTGCCTGCTGTCTTTAGCGCGTAAGCAATATTTGAACCGGCACTGCCAGCACCTATAATTAAATAATCATATATCATATTTTTTCAACTACTCCATTGCGGCAGAGATAAAAAACATCAAAATCATTTGCTACAAAACATTTGCCTTTGTAAGAGGATTTTATCTCGTCACAAACTGTCTGTGCATCGTAACTGCTTCCCTGTGAATATCTTGCACTGATGTGGGTTGCTATAAGATTTTTGACATGATGCTTTTGTGCTACTTCCCCTAGCTTTTTTGCTGTAGTGTGGAGGAATTTTGTGGGTAGAGCATTATAAATTTCTTGTGTGTAAGTGCTTTCATGTATCAGCAGGTCAAGTTTGTCAAGATGCTCGCCCAGAATATCAGGTTCACTGTTGTCTCCGGCTATAATGAGTGTTCTTCCCGGTATAGGGCAAAGCATATAGTCTTTAGGGAAAAACTCTTTTCCTTTGTGTACAATGCTGTTTCCACGTTTGAGTTCTCCATACAGCGGTGAGGGTTTAAGCCCTTCCCTTCGCAGTTTTTGCTCATTTAGTTTATTGCTTATGTCATGTTCTTGTATAAAATAGGCAAAACTCTCTACAGAATGTACAAGCGGGAGAATCTGGAGAGAAAATTTGTCAAAGTGCAATGTCCTGTTTGCTTCTGTTTCAATTATTTTCAGTGTATACCCTAAATGTTCTTCTGAAGTGTCCATAACACATTCAATGAAGTGCTTTAATCCTTTTGGTCCGTAGATTGTAAGTGGAGAGAGGGCTTTGTCGAGTGTTTTTGACGAGAGCAGCCCCGGCAGTCCGTAGTAGTGGTCGCCATGCAGATGGGTAATAAATATTGTGCAGAGTTTGCCCACAGAGAGTGAAGTTTTTAGTATTTGATGCTGCGTAGCTTCTCCACAGTCAAAAAGATACCATTTATTGTCTTGGTCAAACTCAAGCGCAAGTGCTGAGACGTTTCTCTCTTTTGTCGGCTTGCCGGCACTTGTTCCCAAAAAAGTCAGTTTCATTTTATTGTTCCTTGAGTAAATCTTTTTTTAGTCTGTTAAACGCAGTGACAATCTCTTTTTTTGATACTTTTGAGGTTAAGTCTTTATAGTAGCTGTACAGAGGACGGTGATTTTTATAAACATCCATGCGAATATAGCCTGATGGAAAGTTTGAAAGTGCTTTCCTGCCGGCATTTTGGTTAGAATTACAGACTATACCGCCTTTTTTTGAAACCTGAAGTTCATA
>JAMORM010000064.1 GCA_027063585.1 Sulfurimonas sp.
TCTGTACCCGACAATAACGTGTCCATATTCAATAACCTCGGCATCATACTCCAGTCTATACTCAAAGTACTTATTCGCATCTCTAAAACTCAATACTTTAGGCGCATAATAAATATTTGCGCGTAATGACATAGGCACGACAGTTATAGAAGGCAGTCCATATTCAAATACAACACCCAAAGGCAGCGTTGTATAATCTTTTGTGTAGTTTGTTTTTATACCTAATCCTACATTTAAGCCGCTCTCACCCATCTCTTTTTTCATTAAAAAGCTCAGTTCATACAGAGCATCATCATTTACTCTATTACTATTGTCTGCATCTAAAAATTTCACACCTATAAACATAGTTTCAGGTTCGACATTTTCATTAAACTGCCCGATATCAAGATTTGCATTCAGTTCCAAATCTTCATTATTTATATTGATACTCGCGCTGTTCATAGCAAATGCCGCTGCAACAGATGTAGCCATTAACGTAATTTTTCTTAACATATATTTCCTTGTATTTTTTCTATAGTTTTTGTTGTACTTTTGCCGTCGACAAAATCAACCAGTTTTAATTCACCAGCAAATTCCGTACCTATAACTTCTTTTCCTTCATAATCTCCACCCTTGACCAAAACGTCAGGAGAAATCATTTTAATCAGCTCATATGGTGTATCTGCTTCAAACGGCACGACAAAGTCAACGGCTTCTAACGCTGCCAAAAGATAGGCTCTATCCTCTGCCGGATTTACAGGACGACTGGGACCTTTTAATCTTGAAACAGATTCATCGGAATTAAGTCCGACAATCAAAACATCACCAAAACTTTTTGCAATTTGTAAATACTTCACATGCCCTACATGTAAGATATCAAAACAGCCGTTCGTAAAGACTATTTTTTTGCCGTTTTTTTTGTATCTTTGTACAATTGCATGAATCTCTTCAAAACTTTTAATATGCGCATCTGAGGTACTTTTATGCAGTGATGCTTCATAATCTTCTATCTCATCAATGGTCACCGTAGCCGAGCCTATTTTACCAACAACGACACCTGCCGCAAGGTTAGCAAAAGCTGCCGTCTCTTGTAAACTTTTTCCTATGCTCAAAGCAAATGCAATCGAGGCTATCACGGTATCACCGGCTCCCGTTACGTCAAACACTTCTTTTGCAACGGTCGGAAAGACTTTAACCTCTTTCTCATACGTCGCAATCCCGTCTTCTGAAAGTGTTATCAAAGAGACATCCAAATCACACTCATTTTTGAGTTGTAACAGTGCCTTTTTCAAAGAATCTTCATCTTTTATATCAATCCCTGTCGCTAAAATCGCCTCTTTTTTATTTGGCGTAAGCAGATATGCACCACGGTACTTTGTAAAATCCTGCCCTTTTGGGTCAACCAAAACCTTCACGTCATGTTCGTTTGCTAATTGTATAATACCCTGTGAGAGTTCTCGCGTTAAAACACCCTTGCCGTAATCCGATAAAATCACAATATCGAACGTAGTAATAGTCTTTGCAAGTGCATCTAAAATCTTTTGTGCACTTTTTGGCAAAATATCATTTTTACTCTCTTTATCATATCTCAAAATCTGCTGTGAAACAGCAATGACACGACTTTTCTTTGATGTCTTTCTCTCTTTTTCTATAATGAGATTCTCTGTATTGACATCAATATCATGGAGCATTTTTACAAGTTCATTCCCATTGGCATCATCACCCATAACACTGCTGACACTGACTTTTGCGCCTAAAGCATTTAAGTTATTAATAACATTTCCGGCTCCACCAAGTACAGTCGTCTCTTTAGAAATATCCACAACCTGCACGGGAGCCTCAGGAGAAATACGCTCACAACTTCCCCATAAATAATGATCAATCATCAAATCACCGACAACTAAAATATTAGGCTTTGCCTCTTTAAATACCTGCATCTATTTTACTTCTGTCTCATATATGCGTTTGATTTCGGGTACATACGCCTTTATACCCTCTTCCATTTCGTAAGCCGGTGCATAGCCTAAAAGCTCTTTTGTTGTTGCAATATCCGCTTCCGTATGAAACTGATACGATCCGACAAATGGATTTGGAATATACTCACACTCAAGTGATGTCCCCAACTCTTTTTGTAAAATATCTACGATATCCTGAAAACTTCTTGCTTTACCTGTTCCTACATTATAGATACCGCTTGTATTTGGCTGCATTGCTTTAATATTTGCCTGTATGATATCTTCTATATAAATAAAATCGCGAAGAATTTTATCACTCCCCTCAAAAAGTCGAGGATTTTTGCCTGCGAGTAGTTGATGACCAAACTGTAACACCATAGAAGCCGTCGTATTTTTAAAATACTCCCGCGCTCCATATACGTTAAAGTAACGAAGCCCCACTATATTAATATCGCACTCTTTCATATAATCACGGCTTAAATGATCCATAGAGAGTTTTGAAAACCCATAAACATTATTGGGTGCTTCTCGCCCGACGCGCTGTGGAGATTCTGCATTGCCGTATGTAGCGGCAGAAGAGGCATATATCATATCGGCGTTATGCGCTACTGCCAAATCCAATAAATCTTTATAGGCATTCACATTTGTTTTTATCATCAAATCCTGTTCTTGTGCGGTAGTGTCAGAAATTGCCGCTTCATGGAAAATATAATCAAAATCATAATTTACTTCTAAATCAAGGAGTAAATCTTTATCATTAATATCTCCGCTGATAATCTCGCCACTAAAGCCTATAAGGTTTTTAAAATGTCCAAAACTTTTTAAATTCCCGTTACTCAATGTTTCTCCGCTTCTAAAACTGTCAAGTACGACTACTTTTGCAGCCGGATGGTTATTTTGAAAATAAAATGCTAAATTTGAACCGATAAATCCTGCACCGCCTGTAATAAGTATTGTTTTGTCTTGTAAATCATCTTCTATGTATCGCATCTTCACACCCGTATAAATTAATTTTAATAAAATGATACCTTTTAATTCATTAACAAGTATTTAAGACTTTACCCATTATAATATTAATTGAATTTTAATTTAAGGAAATAAAATGAAAAAAATCGTAATCGCTTCAATCGCTACTTTAGCACTAGTAACAGCTGCATCTGCTGCAGTAAACGGAAAAGCTTGTGCTGCATGTCATGGTGCTGACTGGTCTAAAAAAGCTATGGGTAAATCTAAAAATGTTGCTGAAATGACTCATGCTGATATCGCAGCTGCACTTAAAGGTTACAAAGCCGGAACTTACGGTGGACCAATGAAAGGTATTATGAAAGGGCAAGTAGCACGTTACTCTGATGCTGATTTAGAGGCTTTTGCTCAAACAATCGGAAAATAGTAATATTTTTTTGAGTTACCTTTTTAGGTAACTCACCTTTACAGCTATTCAGGCTTATAAACCTTTTTTCGTAAATCTTCTTTCTTTTTTTCTTTTAACTCTTTTACTTTTTGCTCTTTTTCATAAGCATCATTTAAATCATCTGTGCCATCGAACTTTACTGCATTTAAAAAATGTTCGGAATCATCAAACTGCCCTTTTTTGATTGCCCATATCAAAGCCACAACAGCAATACTTCCTAAAAATATAGATACACCAAGCATCATGCCGATTACCCAACTACTCATATTCTAATCCTTATACCCAAATTTGATTCTCATTGAGTTTCCTACAACTATTAAGGAACTTATACTCATAGAGATTGCTGCTATAAGAGGAATAATATACCCTGCCATTGCCAATGGAATTGTAATACCATTATAAATAAAGGAAAGTGCGAGGTTCTCTTTTATCATAGTGAATGTTTTTTTAGAGATTTTAAAACTATCATGCAATGAACTAAAAGTATCATTTAAAAGCACCACATCACTCACCTCTATAGCAATATCACTTCCGTTGCCCATAGCAATGGCAATATCAGAATTTGCCAATGCCAAAATATCATTAATACCATCCCCTGCCATAACACTCACTTTGCCATTTTCATGCAGTTTTTCTATAAACGCAGCTTTGTCTTGAGGAGTAAGTCCATACTCATATTTTTCTATTCCTACCATCTGTGCCACTTTTTTTGCACTTTTTTCATGATCTCCTGTAAGCATAATTATTTCTATGCCCATTTTCTTTATTTTTTCTATCGCCTCTTTTGCATCTTCACGCGGCATATCAAAAAGTTCATATTTGGCCAAAAGTTCTCCACCATAAGCAAAATAAAATTCACTGTTCTCACTTGAACTGCTTACATCAACACCAATAGTTCTCATAAGCTTTGCATTTCCGCCTGCAAGCATTTTTCCATCATACATAGCAGATAAACCCTGTGAAGGAATATTTTGAAAATTCTCCAACTCTAAAGGATCCAAATCATCCTCAAAAATATACTGTTCTACTCCTTTTGCGACAGGATGTTTTGAGTTAAGAAGTAACGCGTAAAGCAAAGATTTATGAAATGATAGAAATATCTCCTCTTTGACAACTTCTGGTCGACCTTTTGTAATAGTTCCTGTTTTATCAAGTAGTAAAATATCTGCATTTGCCATTGTTTCAAGCTGAGCAGCTTCTTTAAAGAGTATTCCTCGTTTTGAAGCGATAGAGAGACCAACCAGAGTTGCAACAGGTGTTGCCAAAGCAAGTGCACAAGGGCAGGCAATTACAATAACCGCAATACTAATCATAAAAGACTGCTCAAAATTCGATGAATAGATATACCAGCCAATAAAAGTGATAAAAGAGAGCGCTAATATGACTTCTGAAAAATATTCGCTCAGCTTGTTTGCCAACTGCTGAATTTTTGGTTTATTATTCATCGCATTTTCAAGCAATGCGACAATATTACTCATAGTAGAATGTGCAAAATCTTTGCTTACTCTATATTTTACATCCGCATCAATACTTACAGTTCCGCTAATAATATTTTCCCCTACATTTTTAAAGATAGGCTCACTCTCTCCTGTAATACTTGATTCATCAAAATTTCCGCACCCATGAATTATCTCACCGTCTAGGGCAACACGTTCTCCCGAGTTAATAATAACAACTTCTCCAGCATTAACATCATTGACATTTTTAGTAATGATCTTTTTATCCACAACCACTTTCACATCATTTGGCAAATGATGATTCATAATGTCCAAAGTGTCAGCAATACTTTTTTTGCTTAAAACCTCTAAAAATTTTCCTACAAGCACAAAAGTTATAATCATCGTAACCGAATCAAAATAGGCCTCACCACTGCGTGTAATGGTAATATAAATAGAATATATGTAGGTTAAAATCGCACCTGTGGCGACAAGGGTGTCCATATTTACCGTTTTTGTCTTCATACCATAATACATACCACGAATAAAAGGCCATCCACTGTAAAAAAGTACCGGAGTAGCTAAAACCCACTCTCCAATATTTAGTATATGTTTAATATTTTCAGATATACCACTAAAGTAACCGGCATACTGCGCAACCATTATAGTCATCATGTTCATTGTCGCAAAGACGGCAACCGCTATCCGGGTATAGTACTCTTTACGCTCCTTATCTGCTTTTTGTTCTTGCAATGAAGCATCATAAGGGTATGCATCGTATCCAATGGCACGAATCATATCTATAATTTTAGAGAGTTTTACCGTATCATCGTCCCAAACAATCTTTGCTTTATTATTTGTGTAGTTGATATTAGTAGCAATAACACCTTCCATATTTGTCAAAGCTTTTTCATTCAGCCAAACACAAGCAGCACAATGAATGCCTTCTATGACTAAAGAGACCTCACTAAAACCATCTTTGTTTAATGTTACAAATCTCTCATAAAATGCCGGTGAATCAAAATTTGAAGAGTCTTCATACTGCTTAGATGGTGGGGCGAGTTTATTATTTCCAAGTTTATCATAAAAGCCATCCAGTCCTTCATTTGAGAGTAAATGAAATACACCCTGACAACCATTACAGCAAAAATAATGTTCTCCATCACGAATCATAACATCTTCACTAAATTCTAAATGACAATGTGAACAAGGAATTTTATCTGACAACTTCAAATTTCCCTATATTTCTATTTTTAGCAATATTTTTCCAAGGTTCTACAAGCCCGCTCATACAAATAAAGACACCAGTTTCTTTGACTGCTTTAGCATACCCTATAGCCATACC
Source organism: Sulfurimonas sp. (assembly GCA_027063585.1). Taxonomy (GTDB): domain Bacteria; phylum Campylobacterota; class Campylobacteria; order Campylobacterales; family Sulfurimonadaceae; genus Sulfurimonas. The sequence continues at coordinate 6,127 of JAMORM010000064.1, forward strand.
AAGATTCAAAGATGCCTCAATATTATCAATTTCAAACGGTTTCATTGCACCGGTTATAATAATTTTTCTGTCATCAAAAACTTCATCTAAAAATTCTGCAGTCAAATCTATTGTATCGGTTCCATGTACTATAACAAAAGTATCTTCTATTGACTCCCGTATAATATCAGCCAACATGCGCCTGTCATTGCTATCCATCTCTGAACTATCTTTATAGACGACTCCGGCAAGATTATATGCCTCTTGAGCAGTATAAAGAATTCTCTCAATAGCTGCATTATCATAAGGAACTTCAAGTTCTCCACTAATTTCATTATATCGTTTGTTGAAAGTTCCACCACTATTGAGTATTAACATTTTATTTCCATATTTCATCAAGTTTATTAACTATTTTTGTTGCTTTTGAGTTTATAATTTTTTTTGTTTCATCAAATAAATATGTATGTTTAATTCCTGCATTTAATGCCGCTTGAATATCACTTTCTTTATCTCCAATCATTAATGAATTTGCCAAATCTAAGTTAAACTCTTCTTTTGCTGCTAAAATCATTCCAGGTTCAGGTTTACGGCAGTTACACTTTTTATTGATTTGTGGATGATGCGGGCAATGATACACTTTATCAATTGTAATATTTCTTTTTTCAAATTCTTGAACCATCCACTCTGTTAAAAGATAAAAATCCCGCTCAGTATAATACTTTCTAGCAATACCAGATTGATTTGTTACAACAAAAATCATATATCCTAACTGTTGATAATGCTGGCATAAGTCAAATATACCATCAATAAATTCAAAATCCTCAATTTTATACAGATACTCTTTTTCAACATTAACAACGCCATCCCTATCTAAAAAAAGTGCCTTTTTCATGCCTTATTCGCCAACACCCTCACCAAATATCTCTTTTTCGATAATATCACAAATAATATGCCCTATTAATATATGAGACTCTTGGATTCTTGGTGTTGAATTTGAAGGAACTATCAGTGCTATATCTGCCATTTTTGCCATTTCTCCACCGTCACGACCGGTAAGCGCAACCGTCATAATATTTTTTTTCTTTGCAGATTCAAAAGCTTTAATAATATTCAGCGAATTTCCCGATGTAGAAATACCGATAAAGATATCACCTTCTTGCCCCATTCCTTCAAGCTGACGAGAAAAGACCTGATCATACCCATAATCATTTCCTATTGCCGTAAGATTTGAAGTGTCGGTGGTAAGCGATAAAGAGGGGATCGACGGTCTATCAAAACCATATCTTCCAACTAATTCAGCAGCAATATGCTGTGCATCAGCAGCACTTCCGCCATTTCCTGCAAGTATTGTTTTTTTATCTGTACGATATAAATCAACACATTTTTGTGCTACTGCTTCTATTTTATTTAATAAATCTTCATTCTCATAAATTGCTTGTTTTGTTTCATACGATTTTTTAATCTGATCTTTTATATATTTTTTCATATATCATCCTAAAATTATATATAAAATAATATCATAGAATTACTTAGTAAAAGGTAGATTAGGTAAATAAAATTTAAAAATTAGAGTAAAAATAAAAGAAACTGATCAACTAGGCAGCGACCTACATTTCCACAAGTGAAACCTGCAGTATTATCAGCGATGAGAGGCTTAGCTTCTGGGTTCGGAATGGA
>JAMORM010000065.1 GCA_027063585.1 Sulfurimonas sp.
TTTTTTCTCCTACTAATAAATTTAATATAATTACATGTAAAGGCTCTCTTGCTCTTTGGAAGCAAGGTTTAAGCTTAATGCCATTAAGCTAAAAAAAACTTGATGTTTTCTCGGAACCTAGGTTTTAACCTAGGCCTTAGTCTTTAAAGACACAAAGCCCGCACTAAAGTACGGGTTCCGAAAAAGCCGCTTAACTTAATGACATTAAAGTTAAACCTTGGGTTCCCAAAAGACTTATGACCATTACATGTAACGCTATTTCTAGTACACAAACAACAGCAGATATACCCAAATACCGCTAAATGAGGTGAAAACTATACCTAAAAATGTTTTAAGTGCCAAGAGTTTATGGGCATTTGACTTCATTCCAGGCAATGTTTTTTGCATAAACTGATAATTTGCCTTAAAGATTGTCACACTCCAGTAGAGTAGCGTTATAACGGCTATGATTACATGTAAGCCTAGAACAACAGAAGCGTAAGTATGTGACACTCCGCTGTCTTTCATAAAAGCATCAAATCCGCCGCCCATGCGAACACCGTATTCAAAATAACCTACAACTATGACAGATATTATAAAAATAATATTCTGAAGCACAGCATGCGCTTTGTAAAACTTTTTTCTTGCCAATGAAATGGCTCCATAAACAAGTAACGGTAGTAAAGCCACTATAAATGTCACCACATCCATAAACAAAGGGGCTCTAGTTCCCAAAAAACCTTGTGTAAACATATAATCCATATTTTACGCCTTTCTTTTTTGATAAGTGTAGTATATCCACACTAAGATTACTAATAAAACCAAAACAATTATAGTTATCTCTTTTAAGTATTGATGAATCAAGGCTTCATTTGCACCTATAAAATAGCCTAACAGCGTCAAAACAAGCGCCCATATTCCGGCACCCAAAGTCGTAAATATCGAAAATTCTATAATGTTCATACGTGCAAGTCCTGCCGGTATAGAAATAAGCTGACGAATCCCAGGGATGAGTCTTCCTGTAAAAGTGGAAATATGTCCGTGACTTTTGAAATAAAGTTCCATTTTATCAAGTGTTTCCGGAAAAATAAAAAAGTATTTTCCAAATTTCAAAAGAAATTTACGTCCCAAAGTCAGTGCCAAATAGTAGTTTATAAATGCACCGAGAAGTGATCCGCCCAAAGCACTTCCCATAATATAAGTGATGCTCATATCTCCCTTAGATGCCAAATACCCGGCAGGAACCAAAACAATTTCACTCGGAAAAGGAATAAAAGAGGACTCAATAGCCATCATAATAAAAATACCCAAATATCCCCAGTCAAATATCAAATCAACTAATTGTTGTGCCAGTTCTTGTATCATTTAAGCTTCTTTTGTACATCTTGTATCATCTGCTGTGCAACATCCTGTGTAGAAAATTTTAAGAGCTTTTCACTTTTTTCTTTAAGCTCGGGATTTTTCAACACTTTGATCAGTTTTGGTTTTAAATTTTCGCTCTCTCGCTCACACCAAGCTAAATTGTCTTTAACAAGAAACTGTGCATTGTGGTACTGGTGATCGCCTGCGGCATAGGGGTAAGGAATAAAAAAAGCAGGACACCCGTTTGCCGTGAGTTCCCAAAGTGTCGAAGCACCCGCACGTGAAACCGCCAAATCAGCACGCACAATCAACTCCGGCAAATTTTTTGTAAAAGCATACAGTTCCACTGCAACACCCAGTTTTTCATACTCTTGCTTCACTCGCTCATAATCTACCTCACCCGCCTGATGAATGATGGCAATATTCATTTTTTGCAGTTTATACGCAACGCTCAGCGCCAAATCATTAATGGCTTTTGCTCCGTGAGAACCACCCAAAAATATAATAGTTTTGAGCTCATCTCTGACTCTTGCGTTTTTATAAAAAAACTCTTTTACCGGATAACCCTGTATTGGAGAATTTTCATCATAGGCTGAGACAAAACTTTTGGCATATTTTTTCAACAGTGAGTTTAAACGACCCTCTACCGAATTTTGCTCATGAATAAAAAGCGGAATAAAAAGGCTTAAAGAAGCAAATGATGCAGGAGCCGCAGAAAAACCGCCTACGCTGTATGTGGCTTGAACTTTATGCTTTTTTAAAATTTTCCTTGCCTGCAAAAATGCTGTAAAAACTTTATATAATGCCTTGAGTTTTGCGCTTCCTTCTTGGTTGACTACCCCTGTCGTTTGTAAAAAATAGACATGCGAAAAGTTACTGTGCTCTTCAAAATATTTTCTATCCTGTCCTGAAGTTGAGCCGATAAATATCACTTCATGTCCATCGGCTGCTGCAGCCTCAGACAAAGACTCTGCAATCATCAAGTGTCCACCTGTGCCGCCGCCTGTTATGCATAATTTCATTGCATACTTCCTTTAATCCATTTTCGCTTTTTTAGATGCCATCAATACCATGCCCACACCAAAAGCAGCACCAAGCATCGCGGAACCGCCATAAGAGAGAAAAGGAACGGAAATTCCTTTAATCGGTGTAATTCCACTGATTCCATACGCATTGACCAGAAATGAAAAAGAGAGAATCAATCCGATGCCAATGCTGAAAAGGTATATACTTGTGTCTTTTGTTCTGTTTGCTATTTTAAATATACGTTGAATCATCCACATAAAGATAAAAACAACACCTAAAACACCGACGAATCCAAACTCCTCTGCAAGTCCTGCCAACACAAAGTCGGTATGAACCTCACTTAAAAATCCAAGTTTGAATGTACCGTTTGCAAGCCCTGTACCAAAAAGACCACCGTTATGTATAGCATTTAAAGAGTGGCCTATCTGGTAAGGTTCTACTTCAACAGGCACCCTAAGTTTGTCTGCAATAGCATCGGGTAAAAGTTCAAGTACAGAATTCTGAGCCAATGCCCACCATGATTTTATTCTGAGTATTCTATGATGTGCTGTTAGAATAAATGCAATAATTGCCCCGAAAATAACGGCCAAAATAGATAAAAAAAATCGGAAACTGCTCCCTGCAAAAATCAGCATAAAAAGCAGTGTCGCACCCAAAACAACAACCTGACCCAAATCTTTTTGTAAAAAGGCTATGATAAACATTGCCCCTAAAAAAATAATGGCATAGGGCATAAACCTTTTAAATTCTCCAGAGAGTCCCATACCATCATGATGCCCCAGTTTACGTGAAAAGCTCCAAGCCAAAAAGTAAATAAAACCAACTTTAAAAAACTCCACCGGTGCAAGGGAAAAACCTGCTATTTTAATCCATCTTTTTGCTCCCCCGATTTCAGAAACAATACTCTCAGGTAAAAAGGGCATCGCTATCATTAAAATCAAAGAGCCAAAAAAAAGTGTAAAGCCTATAGGCTTGAGCCATTTGTCCGGATCAAGTTGTGAGAGTGTAAAAATAAGCACTATACTTATCAGTCCAAAAATTGCCTGCCTTATCGCAAAGTGAAATTCATTCACACCAAAAAGCAGTGTTGTATAGGGTGTGAGCGTATAAGAAAGCACTATACTGATGCCAATTAAAAGTGATACAAGGGTAAAAAGTTTTCTATCTGCACTCACTATAATCTACTTTATCTTATTTATTTTTAAAACAAATTCCACTTCCGGTTTGGAGAGATGCAGCTCTTTGGAAATCGTTTCTATGGAAACACCTTGCTGAAAAAGAGATATTATTTTTTCATCATCATTGCCATGGATTGATGCAGGAATGGATATCTGCTTTACACCACTTTCAAGTTGGACTATTTTATTTTGCATTTCATGTTCAATTGTATTAATGTTGCTTTGAAGCTGTTTTATTGCCAAAGAAAGTGGATGCACCATATCATATACACTCCGTTCTATCTCTTGATAAATCTCATCATCATTCATTCTTTGAGAATTGTCTTCAATACTGCTCTGTGTTTGATCGAGCTTTTTTTTCAAATAATACAGTTCTCTATTTAAATCTTCAACCACAGAAGCAACTGAACGAATATTTCGAGTATATTGGGCATCTTTTGTAAATACATAATACAGAAGATATAAAATAATTACCCCAAGAATAACTATAATATACTCTACATTCAAATGAAAATTTTGAAAATTCACTGCTTTTTCTCTTTTGCTTCGCGAATTAAAATACGCTCACGTGCCGTCAAGTAAGCTGCCCACTCTTTTTCATCCCGTTCATGCATTCTTGTAATCTGTGCTAAAGTTGGAGAAACTGCCTTGAAAAATACGCCGATATCTCGTTTTGGATGTACAGGCATCGCTATTCGTCCGTAATACTCTTTGCCCTCTTGCAACAAAGGTTCTTCCAACTCAAAATGCTCAAACCCTATCGCGCGAATATGTGCTTCATTTGTCAAAGAGAGTCTGTTTGGCGTTTCATTTTTTAAAAACATCTCTAAAGCATCTATTTTTCGATGCAGTTCAACCATCAAATTAAGTAACACAGGATCACTCTCCGCAGTTTCACCACGAGCTTTTGCAAGTTTGAGCCATTGGGAAATCGGATCATCATCACTTTGGCTAAGCTGCTGGTACTCTCTTTCGTATGCCTCTTTATCTAGGTCGGCCTCTGAAAAAACTATGCTTATCGGTGCGGGAACCAAACGCGGTGTACTCATGATACTGTCCTGTCTATAATTATTAAAACCAAAAAGGCAATGCCCAAATAACCGTTCACCGTAAAAAAAGCACGGTCAATCTTTGTAAAATCTCTGCGGACAAGCATTTGCTCATAATAAAGCACAAAGCCACTACCAATGGCTGCGATGTAAGCAAATAGCCCAAGTCCTGCAGCCCACACAAAAAGTAGCCAAAAAAGAACCGCAAGCGCATGAAAAATTGCGGAGATAAAAAGTGTCGCATCCGCACCGTATCGTGATGGAATAGAGTAGAGGTCGTTGTCTTTGTCAAACTCCATGTCTTGTAGCGAATAGAGTAGATCAAACCCTGCAACCCAAAAAATAACACCAAGTGAAAGTAAAACCGACCAAAGTGCAATAGAAGCACTCACGGCAACTACCCCTGCAATCGGTGCAAGTCCCAAAGCTACACCCAAAACAACATGTGCCAAAGAAGAAAAACGTTTTATATAGGAATAAGAAGCCAATACGACTAAAATGGGAACACTCAATGCAAAAGCCAATGAGTTTATCATATATGCCACGGCTATAAAAATAGCCGCATTTACAAGAATAAAAATAAATATACTGACTCTATCGAGTCTGCCGTCTACATTTGGACGGTTTGCTGTTCTTGGGTTTTTCGCGTCTATATCAATGTCGGCATAACGGTTAACACCCATTGCAAAGTTCCTTGCACTCACAGCTGCCAAAACACCCATAATCAAAAGCCATAGACCAAACCAGCCATCTGCTGCTACAATCATTGCTATAAATATAAACGGCAGTGAAAAGATGGAGTGTTCAAACATCACAAGTTCATTAAAATCTTTTGCTTTTTGTATTATTCTTTGCAATTTAAACCTCATCTCTGTATTTGTGTTATATTTTACCCAAATGTGATTTAAACTTTAATGATATTGTGCAACTCCTTTTTCAAAGGCACTGAGATATTCATACAGATACTGTACTTTATCGCTATGTTGCATAGGCTCTTGTGCTAATGCACTTTTTTCCACTTCCTGCATAAAGTCATAAACATCCTCAAGATAGAGTGCTCCTGCAGCACCTTTTAACTTATGTGCAGTCTCATAGATTTTCTTATTATCTTGTTCTTTAAAAGCATTTTCAAGAACAGGCACAAATTCTTGCAAACTCTCTAAAAATAATCTTAAAAGTTTAAGCCCCACTTCTTTACTGAGCCCTATTTTTTCATTTACCTGCTGTAAAACTTCTTCTATATCTATAGTTTTTTCACTCTTTTCTTTCTTTGCATATTTACATAAAATATTTTCCAGTTTTAACGTATCAATCGGTTTGCTCAGGTAATCATTCATGCCGTATGCAAGAAATTTTTCCCGGTCTCCTTTTATAGCATTTGCCGTAAGTGCTACTATTGCAACATCTAATTGAAGTTCTTCTCGTATAAGTTTTGTAGCATCCAGACCATTCATCACAGGCATATTTATATCCATAAAAATCAAATCATAATCATTTTGTGCTGCTTTGTCCACGGCTTCTTTTCCGTCATATGCAAATTCAAGTGTCATATTTTTATATTTTTGAAAAATCGACTCTATCAGCATTCTGTTAATTTCATAATCTTCTGCCACCAATATATGTAAATATAATTTTCCACAACCTTTTTCTTCTTGGCATGTTATATCTACATTCGTTTCTTGACTACTATCTCTTAACGCATCACATGTCTCAAAGTTCAAATCAAAAAAGAAATGACTCCCTTTATTTTGAACAGAATTCACTTCCAGTTTACTGTCAAAAACATGAAGCAAATCAGCACTGATGCTCAAACCAAGCCCTGTTCCTCCAAATTTTCTGGTTGTAGATACTTCTGCCTGGGCAAAAGGCTTAAATATTTGCTCCAGTTTCTCTTGTGCAATACCAATACCGCTATCTTTGATACTAAAATGAAGAGTCTGTTGCTTTGAAGTTTCTTTTACTAAAGATATACTAAATTTTACGTCTCCGCACTCTGGTGTAAATTTGATTGCGTTGGAAAGTAAATTAATCATAACCTGACGAAGACGGGTAGCGTCACTGTATATACATGTAGATATAGCATTATCAATTTCAAGCGTATAATTCAGGGCTTTTTCCTCTGCCATTGATTTTAGCAACTCATATGTTGTTGCAAATTCCACAAAAGGGTTCAATGGAATCTTTTCAAGAGAGATTTTATTATTGGTTATTTTCGAAGAGTCTAGTATATCATTTACTATGTCTAAAAGAGTTTTTGTCGAAGAGCTGATGACATTTATATAGTTTTCTTGTGTAGAATCAAGCTGAGTTTTACTAAGCAACTCTGTAAAGCCCAATATACCGTTCATGGGTGTTCGTATCTCATGACTCATGTTTGCCAAGAACATGGCCTGTGCCACTTCAGCTTCTTCTGCTTTTTTGCGACTCTCTACCAAAGAAGTCACATCTTCGCGAATCGCCATATATTCTATGATTTTATTATTTTCATCATGAATCGGAATGATGGAGCTTTTCACATAGTATCTGCTCCCATCTTTTGCTCTATTAACAAATTCTCCTTGCCAAATATTTCCTTTTTTAATTTCATTCCACAACTCTGCAAAGACCTCATCAGGCACATCAGGATCACGCACAATATTATGCGATTTACCAATAAGTTCTTCTTTTGTATACCCGCTCACCTCTTCAAAACGCTCATTTACATAAGAAATATTTCCAAGCGTATCTGTTCTTGAAATTATAACAACACTGTCAAGTGCTTTTAAAAACTCATCAAGCTTGAATTTAGAAGCTTTAAAGTTCTTTTCCTGTTCTTTAAGCTCAGTTGTTACATACTCTATTAAATTAAAAAGAGCACTGTCCGTTTTAGAAGTATCCCTCATCTTCCTCTTCTCATTCAACTTGTTTGTAAGTGTTTGTGTCCTCTTTTCACGTAAAAAAAGCATTGTTGTCGTAATATTCAGAAGTTTTGCTTTTTTATTACTAAGAAAAAATTCTCCAAAAGTAAAAAAACCGCTTGTTGGTGCCATATTTTCAAGTACGCGAAATATTTTTTCGAGTTCTTTATCTAAAAATTGTTTTCTTGCAATACAAGAGTAGATAAAACAAGCCTGCAAAGGCTTCTGATCCTGTAGTTCT
>JAMORM010000066.1 GCA_027063585.1 Sulfurimonas sp.
ATGCATCAGTAAAAAGCCTATGGCTATCATCTGTGCCACTGTTTTGACTTTTCCTGACCAGGAAGCTTTAACACTGATGCCTTCACTGACCGCAACAGTACGAAGTCCTGTGATAAAAAGCTCACGCACAATAATGATATAAATAGCCCAGGGCGAAGCATCTCCCATAACCATAAGCCCTAAAAATGCCGCAAGTGTGAGCATTTTATCTGCCAGCGGGTCAAGGATGGCACCAAGCATTGTCATTTGATTCCATTGTCTTGCAATATAGCCGTCAAAAAAATCTGTTGCGGAAGCTAAAACAAATAAAAGAGAGGCAAAATAGTAGTTCCATGTTATATCAAAACCGTTGGCGGTAAAGACCTGAGGATTAAGTATAATCCAAAACATCACAGGCGCAATGAGAATACGTAGAGATGCTAGTAAATTCGGTAGATTGAGCAAATAGTTTCCTTAAATTTATAATAATGAGATTTTAGCTTTTTATTGCTTATTAAAGCCTAATAGACTAATATTAGTCATGAATAAAAAATGCCCCTTATGTCAAAACAGTGCAAGTTTCTTTTATGAAGATACACAAAATTATTATAAATGTCAAAACTGTCATGGAATCTTTGTTGATGAAGAACAATTACCAAATGAAAAAAGTGAAAAAGAGCGTTATGAACTGCATGATGATAACACCGAGGATGCAGGCTATAGAAAATTTGTTTCTCCTATAACTTCAAATATTGAAAAAGATTTTTCAAAAGAGGCGCAAGGGCTTGATTTTGGAGCGGGAACGTCACAAATAATTACAAAAGTAATGCAGGAAAAAAGCTACAAAATAAGTTCTTATGATCCCTATTTTCACCCGTGTGAAGAGCTTTTAAAGAAAAAATATGATTATATAGCTTCGTGTGAGGTAATAGAACATTTTTACCATCCTGCCAAAGAGTTTACCCTTTTAAAGTCTTTACTTAAAAGAAATGCAAAATTGTACTTGATGACAGATATCTATGATGAGCAGGTGGAATTTTCTTCGTGGTATTATAAAAATGACCCGACGCATGTCTTTTTTTATACGAAAAAAACATTTGAGTGGATACGGCACAGATTTGATTTCTCAAATCTTGTGCTTGAAAAAAGATTGATAATCCTCTCTAATTAGACAGGATCTTCAACCGATACGGCTTTTTTTTCATGAAAATGAAAATGGCTTTCCAAATCTGACATGTAAAGCAAAACAGGGACAACGATAAGAGAAGCTATAACAGCTGCTACCGTACCAAATATAAGAGCAACCCCAAGTCCACCAAAGACAGCATCACTCGCAAGCAGTGTTGAAGCCAGCATAATTGCAATAGCCGTTAAGAAAATAGGTTTTGCACGTGTAGCACTCGCATAAGCAATCGCTTCAGCTTTATGCATACCTTTTTCACTCATCAATGACTTTGTAAAGTCTATAAGTAAAAGAGAATTTCGTGAACTGATTCCTATTAAAGCGATAAAACCAATGAGTGATGTTGCCGTCAAGAAGAAGGTATCTGCTGTAAAGATATCCATAATCCAGTGACCGAAAATAACACCGATAATAGAAAGAAAAGAACCTAAAAGAATAATACCGCTGAGTGTATAACTTTTATAATAAATAACCATCAGTAAAAAGATAAGAATCAATGCCGCAATGAAAGCACCGCCCAAATCTCTAAAAGTGTCCATTGTTACTTTCATCTCACCGTCCCAGATAAGTTTATAAACCTTCCCACTAGACTTGTCTGTTAATTGTAAATTAAACAAACCGGTCTTTTCTACTTTATACTCATCAACAAAAGTATTTATGATTTTAGTTCTTGCATCAAGGAGCGGATAAACCTGAGAGACCATATCTGTTTCAGCCAAGACATTTGTCATTTGGTGTAAATCTTTACTCATAATCATAGGGTTTGATTTTTTTGGAATTATTGTGACTAATTCAGTTACAGGAACCATCATTCCCTTTTTATTCATTAATTTTAAAGAAGCAAGTTTTATTTTTACAGCTTCTAAGTCTTTTTTTGTAAATCTTTTTGAATCATCAGACAATCTTAAAAAGAGAGGAATCTGATCGCTGTATTTATCTGAATTTTTTACGGATATAGCCATACCTTCAAAAGCAAGGTATAAAATATTGTTGAGTTGTTTGACGCTCAATCCTGATTTTGCAATTTTTGTAGTATTTACTACCACCTCAAATTTATCATATAGAGTGTCTTCCATTATATCAATGTCAACAAGCCCTTTTGTTTGTTTAAAAACATTTTCAACACGGCCTGCCAGTTTTCTTATGCCTTTTGCATCGTCTCCGTATATTTCTGCAACAATAGCTGAAAGTGTCGGAGGTCCGGCAGGAGGTTCTACAAAAGTAATATGTGTATTTGGATAAAGTTTTTCACAATTTGTCTGTATAATAGGACGTAAACGTTGTACCATCATATATGAAGGCTCTTCTCTTTCATGTTTTTTTGTAAGATTGAGTACAATTTCTGCAACATTTTCTGAATTTTTAAAATGACTGCCTTTAATGAGTCCGGCAAAATCAAGCGGAGAACCCATCCCTAAAAATACTTCGGTATCAAGCAACTCTTTTTCTTTTATAATATAACTGCTGACACATTGGGTAACTTTTTGTGTCTGTTGTATAGAACTGCCGGTTGGAAGTTTTACATATATATTAAAAGTATCATTGTTTTTTCCGGGTAGCATTTTTGCTTTTACAATTTCAGTCGGTGCAATCATTAAAACTGAAATTATAAATGTTATAAGCGTTGTGATAAGTATCACTTTTCTTTGAGCAGAGCTTTGTATGCCGTTATATACTAATTTTTCAAATTTTTTAAACATTAATGCTCTCCTTTATCATGTTTTGGTCTTTTTAAAATTCTTACTGCAAGATAGGGTGTAAAAATATAGGCTACAAAAAGTGAAGCAATGAGTGCAACGGGAACATTCTCAGGAATAGGCTTCATAAATTGTCCCATCATTCCGCCGACAAATGCCATAGGGACCATTGTCATAATAATAGCAAGTGTCGCAATGTTTGTCGGTGCCCCGATTTCATCAGTCGCTTTAACCATTATTTCATCATTGCTTTCATGGGCAGATTCAACAGAGTGATAATGTCTGTGAATATTTTCTATCACGATAATAGCCGCATCGACTAACAATCCAAGAGAGAGTAAAAATGCAAAAAGCGTAATACGGTTAATAGTCTGACCGCTTAAATAGGCTACAAACAGAGTGATTGCTAAAATAGCAGGTACAGTAAAGGTAACTATGAGTGATTCTCTCCATCCTAGTACAAATATAAGAAGAATTGCGATAATGACAATAGATAAAACAAGATGCATAACAAGTTCATTTACTGCATCATCAGCTCTTTCTCCGTCGTTTCTTGTAATCACATAGCTAATTCCGTTTTTGTCTAATTCTGTTTTATAGTTTTGTAACTCTTCTTTTACTTCATCTGCAATGATAACTGCATTTGTACCTTGTAATTTTGACACTGTCAGTGTAACTTGATTTTCAAACGGCATAAATTTGCCGTCTTTTTTTCTTTTACTGATAAGCGCTGATTTGAAGTTTTGAATATCATAGGAATTTGTTACTTTTGCAACCTGTCTTAAATATATAGGTGAACCCATATACTGTGCAACTATTATGTTACCGACATCTTTTGCGTCTTCTATGGCATTTTTAACACCAAGCATGACGATTTCATTCTCTCTTGTTTTGTTCTTGATTGCCGGAACATTGTAAGAAACAGCTTGAACTGCCTGTGTGATTTGCCCCATTGAAAGGTTATAACCGGAGAGTTTATTTAAGTCTACTTCTATATTAAACTGATGTTTATGTCCGCCTTTGAGTGCTGTTACTGCAACATTATTTAATCCATTGATATGGTGTTGAATTTTTTTGACTTTATCATATAACTCTGTCTGACTCATAGTTCTGTCATTAGAATAAAAAGCAACAGAGACAATAGGAATATCAATGTCAATATCCAAAGGTTTGATAATCGGCTTCATAGCACCTTTTGGAAACATGTCCGCATTTTGCATGATTTTGTCATATATTTTCAGGTTTGAATCTTCTTTCTCTTCCCCTATGTAAAATGCTGCATTGACAACACCGACATTGTCCATAGCAGAACCGTAAATATGTTCAACCCCTTTAATTTCTTTGAGTTTACGCTCGAGTGGTTGCACTATGATTTTTTCTACTTCTTTTGCACTCGCACCCGGCAGTGCTACAATAACGGTAGAGCCACTGACTACCATTTGTGGATTTTCTTCACGAGGCATAATCATTAATGCAAGATATCCAATAGCAAGTAAAGAAATGCCCAATACCAAAGTAAGAGGATTCCTTAAAAATGTTTTTGCCAGTTTTCCGGCAATATCCTTGGGATTGTATGGTTTATGATGATTCATATTATTTTCCCCTTTTAGTCAATAGTTACAGTGGCATACATACCAGGATAGACTGATTTGTTCAGTGTTTTAAAGGATACTTTTATTTTAAAAGTATGTGTCATCGGATTGGAATTTGGTATGATAGCCGTAATTGTTCCAATAGTTTTAACTCCGATAGAAGGAATTTCTACTTTTACTTTTTTTCCGTGATGAATAAGTTTTAAATTACTCTCCGCAATTTCTGCAGAAATTTTTAAATCGCTTAAATCTGAAAGTACAATAGCAGGCATCCCCGGCATTGCCATCTCACCGACTTTGATGTTTTTAGCAACAACAACACCGTCATTAGGTGCTTTTATATGTAAGTATTTATATTGGTTTTCTACTTCTTGGAGTCTGGCTTTTGCAATGTTTATCATATCTTGCAGATTTTTTGTCGCAAGTTCCAAATTTTCTACTTCATATTTTGAAACCATATCTTTTTTTAACAGTCTTTTGTAGCGTTCAAGATTCAGTTTAACATTTGTATACTGATTTTCATACATTTGTAGTGAAAGTTCTGCCTGACGTTTTGCCGAATCAATTTCGCGTGAATCAATACTGTAAAGAACCTGACCTTTTTTAACCTTTTCGCCTTCGCTTGTGTTAACATTTGTAACAAATCCCATAAAACGACTTGTTATCATTTTTTGATTATCTGATATTACACTCCCAGAAAGTGTTAGGCTTTCAGCCATAAGTGAAACACCAAGTGCCAGTAATAGTAGTAGTTTTTTCATTTTAGTTTTCTCCGTTTGCTAAGTTTTCAAGTGCAAGTATTTTTTCTGTTCTTTTGTTTTTTGCTATTTGTAATTGTAGTATTTTTTCTATTTGAGCAGACTGTTTGATAATAACATCACTCATAGAGACAAGCTTTTCTTTGTATCTGCCTTCATAATTCTCATAAATAGCATTTGCTAAGTCCAGCTCTTTTTTTAATGATGCTATTTCAACATCAGCACTTTCTATTTGGGTTCTGATTTTTGCAATTTTTAAAAGAATCCCTTTTTTTGCAAGTTCAACCTGTGACTGCATTTTCAATTTTTCGATTCTTGATTTTTCAATTTTTGAAGCATCTATACCACCGTCAAAAAAATTCCAGCTTAGTCTTGCCCCTATCGTGTAGGCTTTGTGTTTGTCCGCATCACCCAAAAAAGTATCATCTGCAGTACCGACCTCTCCAAACGCTCCAATCATCGGATAATAGGCTGATTGACTTGCTTTGAGCATATCTTTTGTAATTTTAAGACCTGTTGTGGCTTTTTTAATGTCAACATTATGTTGTAAAATATCTTCGTCACTCATTTTCGGCATTGCAACTTCTAATACAGGTGTTTGAATGTGATCAACTTTTTTGTTAAGTAAAAAACTGATGAAGTGATAGAGCAGTTTTTTGTTAGAGTTCATTTGTACTAACAATCGCTCAACATTTCCTTCTTTTGCTTTGACTTCAAGTAAGTCTACTTTTTTTGCATAACCGACTGCTATCATCTCTTTTGTAGTGTTTTCTAAAATGTGTATATTGTCTAAAATCTTGTTGAGATTTTTTATAGAAGAATCAAGTAAAGCCATATCGTAAAAACTTTTTTTGAGCTCATACTTTTTTTGTTTTTCTATTTTATTTTTATCCAAAGATTTCATCTCTTTCATTCTTTTCATAATATCAGTGTAACTGCTTATCATAAAACCTGTAAAAAGAGGCACTTCATACTTTAACTTGGTTTGAAATAAATTCCTGTATCCCGGATAGTTCAGGTCTGTGGGTTGTACAGTTAAAACATTAGTAGTACCTGGAGGAGGACTTAGAAAGTCAGCAAACCCAAAGTCTCCAAAAGTAGCTTCACGCGAAGTGAGTTTAAACCCAAAAACATTTCCGGCGTCATTTGAACGCGCCATGTCTTGAGTAAAAGTTAAGTTTCCCCAATTTTTCCCCGATATAACGTCAATATCCTCTTTTGCAGAGAGTTCATCAAACTTCGCTGCTTTAATTTCCAAGTTTTTTGTTTTTAAAAGCTGTAATGCTTCATCTAGTGTCAGTGCATTCGTTGTTGGCACAGACGCATGTAACAGCAAGGAAAACGCAAAAATACCCACTATTTTTTTCATTTTTTATTGTCCTTTTTTTATTATAATAATTTTAACTTTAAATTATAACATATATTTTATTTTTCTATATCACATAAAAATCACATTGACAGTTTTTACACTTTAAAAAATTGCTAGATTTTTTCGGAACCCGTACTTTAGTGTGGGCTTTGTGTTTTCAAGACTAAGGCTTAGGTTAAAACCTAGGTTCCAAGAAAACATCAAACTTTTTTTTAACTTACAATGGTATTAAGGTTTTTAACCTAGGCTGATTTGCTTATAAGTATCTAAAAGGCGAAGCTAAAGCATCGCTTGTGAAAATATAAGATAACTAAGTTTTAAATGAGCATATTTTTTGATGTATAATGTGATATGAAAATATTATTTTTACTTTTTATGATACTTACAGGTATATTGTGTGCAGATAATACTAAGAATGCTCTGCAGTACGAAACTTCGCCGTATCTTAAACAGCATAAAAATAATCCCGTGCAATGGTATGCTTGGAATGAAAAAACACTTTTAAAAGCAAAAAAAGAGCATAAGCCAATTTTTCTCTCCATTGGCTACTCAACTTGTCATTGGTGTCATGTTATGGCAAAAGAATCTTTTGAAAATAAAAAAATCGCAAAGCTTTTAAATCAGTATTTTATTGCTATAAAAGTTGACCGTGAAGAGATGCCTCAGGTTGATGCACTGTATCAAAATATTTTTTACCGTGTGCATAAACGGACGGGTGGATGGCCTTTAAGTGTTTTTATGACACCGCAAAGAGAAGTTTTTTATATAACAGGCTATATTCCTTCCGAAAAAGAGTCCTACTCCGAAGGATTTTCAGACTTGATAGTAAAAATGTCAAAATTATATAAAAATAAAAAAGTGCTTAAAAAAAAGATACAAAAAATTCAAAAAGTAACGGCAAGCAGAGTAAAATTTCCAAATACGCAAGATAAAAACGTTTCTCTTGTCACACTCAAAAAATCTCTCAAAAAATCGTTTGATGACATTTATAGCGGTTTTGGAACGGGAAGAAAATTTCCCGAGGCTTCCAAACTCTCTTTGATGATGGATGTAGCTGCGATAACTGAGGATAAAACACTCCAAAAATACTCTTTTGCAATGCTCGATACTATGGCACTTCGCGGGTTGTATGA
>JAMORM010000067.1 GCA_027063585.1 Sulfurimonas sp.
TATTCCGCTACAAAAGCAGGCCTAAGAGCTTTTAGTGATGCACTTTTTGAAGAGACACGAAAAAGCGCTATAAGTATCACAAATATCAATCCTGATATGACAGAGAGTAATTTTTATGATGAGCTGTGGTTTGAGACAAGTCAAAAGGAGGATGAAAAACTACTCTCTTGTGATATAGCCGATGCTGTTGCGCATATACTCAGTATGAGAAAAGGCGCAGTAGTAAGTGAGTACACCATAAGAAGTTTACATTTTGGAATTGCTAAAAAAACTAAGAAATGATGTCAAACTTTGCACTTCTGTCGGCTTGGGCAGAATTTAAGAAATCTATATTTTTTTTAATCTGCTTCATAGAGGAAGCTGTTTCATCTTTAAGGCTTTGTATCAGATTTGATGCTTCTTGTAAAAGATAAAGTGCATTCTCAATCTCTTTTAAATCCTCAAGCTGCGGAATATCATTTAACAGAGATTCAAGATGCTTTACATCCTTTTGGACTATAGCAATCTTGAGCTGATTAAGCCACATGTGTCGCTTCTCTCCATGCTTCTAAAAGACCTTTAAAGACATTCGTGCATTCATCTATTTTAGTTGTATCATTTTCAACCAATGCTTCTGAAAGAAGTTGAATCTGATAGTTGTATAACCCGGAAAGATATGCAGAAATATTCCCTTGTGCTTTCATATCAAGCGTTTCAATAAGCTCTACTATAATAGCAATCGAACGATTTGCCCAATAAAACTTTTTCTCTACATTTTTATCTTTTAGAGCTTTTTTAGCCTGAGCATTAAAACGTAGTACTCCTTCATATAGAATCTCTATGAGTTTTTCCTTTGATTCTATACCGACATTATTTTCTGTATATGTATTATAAGCGTTCCCTGCATACATGTGAAATCCTTTTCCATCATTTTGTATTTCTTTCATAATAAATACATCGACTTATCATGAAATTTATTTAGTTTAATTTAAATTATTTTGAGCATCTGTTAGACTATTTGCCATTTGTATAAATGCCGATGATGCACTGTTGAGTTTACTAATAAGAGCATCATATGCCTGCCATTGTTTAGCCATTGTTGCATACTTTGAATTTAATCTCTCTATAGCTTTTTCTCGTTGTTCTGTCAAAGAGTCTATTCTATCTTGCATGGAAGCTTCATAGTCATCAAGAATAGCACCATATTTACTGTATTTAGCAAACTCATCTTCCATTTCAGAAAATATACCGGCAACTTCAGTTATAGTTCCATCACTTGTCACAAAACTGCCCCCCACTAAAAATGCCTGAACATTATCCGGATTTTCATCAAGTTTTTCATTTAATTTTGAACTATCAAGAGACAATCTTCCATCATCTCCAAGTTCAATACCATAATCCTGCATCATACCGATACCACCACCAACAACATTTAAAATATTTTCAATAGCTCTTTTCATACCTTTTATAGTACTGTCACCAGAAAAAACACCTCTATCTTCCTTTTTTTGCGAAGACTTAGTATCTGTATCTAACTGAAAAATTGCAGAATTATATTTATCTATGAAATTATTTATTTTAGATTCTATGTTTTCTCTGTCTTGCTTTACACTAACATTTGTTGTACCCACTTCTAGCAGTGTTATACTCACACCAGAAATCAAATCATCTACAACATTGTCCTGTCGAACAATATCGAGCCCATTAAATTTTAAATTTGCATCTACTGCAGTCTGCACATTTGTCATTCCGGTCGTCAGTGCCGTATTTAAAGTATTATTTCCTGCACCATCTCCAAGGTCTGTAATAGAAATATCCTGCCCTGTTCCAGTTGCATCAGCACTCAACATCAATCTAAAATCATCTGTAGCCACTTGGACTATTGTTGCATCAACGCTCACACCCGCTTTTTCATTTATGAGGTTTTTCAAATCATCCAAAGTAGTAGTAGCATCATAATCAATAGTATATGTTTCTGTTCCAACCGCCAACTCAAGCTGACCGCTTCCTGTAGCTATCAATGCATCTCTTGTTGTTAAACTTCCACTTTGTTCTATCTCTTTTGTAGCTAAATTCACTACCTCTAAAGAAAAATCTTGTATATCACTGCTATCATTTGCTGTTACTGTAGCTACAGATTCATTCGAACTTATTGCGGTTCTGGATTCAAATACACCATACTCTGTGAGCCCCTTTAAGCTCTCATACACATTATCCATCAATGCATCTATTACATTCAATGCACCACTTTTTGATTTCTCTGCACTTATTCTACTGTCAATCGGTGCAACATACTGTGTCTCATCTGCCGCTCGTAACTGATCTAGTACATCTTGTGTCAATACGCTTGATCCAACACCTAATGAAGATATACCCATAACAAATCCTTCTGTATAATTATCTTCAATATAATCGACATATTATATAATTTATTTAATAAATTGATGGTATTCTTTTTGCTTACTGAACTGCACATACAATAGAGGACAAATAATGCTAAATAATAAAAATATATTAATTACAGGAGGAACTGGTAGTTTTGGAAAAAAATTTGTCACAAAAATTCTAAAAAAATATAAACCAAATAAAATTATTATCTATTCAAGAGATGAACTTAAACAATTTGAAATGGCACAACAGTTCAATGACAACTGTATGAGGTATTTTATAGGAGATGTACGAGATCTGCCCCGTCTGCAAAAAGCCATGAAAGGTGTTGACTTTGTAGTTCATGCAGCTGCACTCAAACATGTACCCATTGCTGAATACAATCCTATGGAATGCATAAAAACAAATGTTATGGGAGCACAAAATATTATCGATGCCTGTATAGATAATGAGGTGCCATACACAATAGCACTCTCAACAGACAAAGCTGCTTCGCCAGCTAATTTATATGGTGCATCTAAATTAGTAGCGGACAAGCTGTTTGTTGCTGCCAATAATTTAGCTGGTGGACATAAAGTAAAATTTTCTGTTGTAAGATATGGTAATGTTTTGGGTTCACGAGGATCCGTGATTCCTTATTTTAAAAAACTTATAGCTGAAGGTGTTGCTTTTTTACCAATTACCGAACCTGATATGACAAGATTTTGGATAACTCTTGAAGATGCTGTCTGTTTTGTATTAAAAAATTTCGAACGTATGCAAGGTGGAGAGATTTTTGTACCAAAAATACCATCAATGAAAATGACAGATATGGCTAAAGCTATCGCACCTCATCTCCCACAGAAGGTTATTGGCATTCGTCCTGGTGAAAAAATGCATGAAGTAATGTGCCCACTTGATGATTCTCATCTTACTTTAGAGTTTAATGACCATTTTGTTATTAAGCCAAGCATTACTTTTTCTTCTCCTATGGATTACACAAAAAATAAACTTGGAGAAAAAGGTAAACTTGTAAAACAAGGATTTGAATACAATTCACGTGACAACACCATATGGTTAAGTGAAAATGAACTCCTCCAAAAGCTAAAAAGCCTGAAAAAAGAAGAAAAATAAATGCTCAGTTATTCCACACAACTCATTGAAGATGATGATATTGAAGCAGTAGTTGCTACACTGAAGAGTAATTATCTGACACAAGGGCTACGTGTTGCAGAATTTGAAGAAGCACTTTGCAGCTACACTGGAGCAAAATATGCCATTACTTTTAATTCCGCAACTTCTGCACTTCAAGGAGCATATTCAGTTTGTGACATCAAAGAAGGGGATGAGATTATAACAACACCTGTCTCATTTGTCGCAACAGCAAATATGTTTGTAACATTAGGAGCAGAGCCTGTCTGGTGTGATGTAAAACTTGATGGAAATATTGATGAAAACCAAATAGAGAAGCTTATAACACCTAGAACAAAAGCTATTGTACCTGTAGACTTTGCAGGCAAACCTGTAAAAATCCAAAAAATAAATGCAATTGCCAAAAAACATAGACTTTTAGTTATAGAGGATGCTTCGCACGCACTCGGCTCAAGTATTAATGAAAAGAAAATTGGTTCTTTTGCAGATATGACTATATTTAGTTTTCATGCCATTAAACCCATTACAACAAGCGAAGGAGGTGCAGTACTCACAGATAACGAGGTATTTGCAAAAGCTTTACGCTTATTTCGTTCTCATGGTATTGTTAAAAAAGAATTTTGGAACTCCGACATGGTAAGTATGGGCTACAACCTTCGCATGACAGAAGTAGCAGCAGCACTTGGCTCTTCACAACTTAAAAAACTTGATAAATTTATAGCAAAACGCGATAAAATTTCTCACTATTTTGATGAAAGATTTAAAAATAAAAAAATGTTTTTAACACAAAAAATAGAGCCAAATCAAGTAAGCTCAAGACATCTCTATCCTATTATTTTAAATCCAGAGCTACAATGTTTAAAAGAGGAGATATTTACAGAGCTACAAGAGAGAGGTTTAGGTGTGCAAGTACATTATAAACCTATTTATCACAATAGTTTTTATAAAGAAAAATTTGGCGAAGTTTCACTGCCTGTAGCTAATGATTTTTACCGTTCAGAAATCTCTATACCTTGTAATCAAACAATGAGCATGGAAGATGCAAAATATGTAGCCGATACCTTTTTAGATGTTATACATAAATATGCACATAGGAAATGTAGTTTTTAACTATGCTATAATAAATAAAATTAAAATGGAGGAAGAGTCTAAATATGCGAATAGCTCAAGATAAAATCAAAACGTTGAAACACTCAATATTATCCATACTTCCGAATTCTGAAATATTTTTTTTGGCAATCGAACAGACGATAATCAAGAAAGGTGGGGATATTGATCCAAAATATAGATAGTACTAAATCTTACATAAAAAAACTACAATTATTATGAAAAAGGCAATCGCTATTATTCCAGCACGTGGTGGAAGTAAACGGATACCTAGAAAAAATATAAAAGATTTTCATGGAAAACCAATCATAGCTTACTCTATAGAAGTTGCACAAAGATCAAATCTATTTGACAAAATTGTTGTCTCAACAGATGATGAAGAGATTGCACATATTGCTAAAAAATATGGTGCTGAAGTTCCCTTTATACGTCCAAAAGAGCTTTCAGATGATTTCACAAGCACTAGTGATGTTACAAATCATGCTATAGATTTTCTTATGCATCAAGGTGAAAAGTTTGATTATGCCTGTACCATTTATGCAACCGCACCATTTTTACAAAAAAAATACCTTTTAGAGGGATATGAAATGTTAAGAAATTGTGATGCAATTCATGCCTTCAGTGCCACTTCTATGCCATTTCCTATTCAAAGGACTTTTAAACTTACGAATAGTGGGCGATGTGAGATGTTTTGGCCTGAAAATATTTCTAAACGCTCTCAAGACTTAGAAGAAGCTTATCAAGATGCAGGACAATTTTACTGGCAAAAATTAGGAATAAGCTCAAATGAAATTTTATTCGGAAAAGAGAGTATTCCTATTATATTACCACGTCACTTGGTACAAGACATTGATACTATGGAAGATTTTACCAGAGCTGAACTGATGTATCAAGTTTTAAAATCAAAATGACTATATTTAGAGTAGATTTTGGAAATGATATTGGGCTTGGACATCTCAAGAGAAGCCTTGTCTATGCTAAAAATTTCAAGGAAGTTTTCTACATCTCCAAAAGCGACAAAAAAGAATTTGTACCTTACCCTCTTATACCTATCAAAGAGGAAGAAGAATTTTTCTTTCATATAAAAAAACTGCAACCTTGTGAAGTGGTAATTGACAACTATGCCTTTACATGTAAAGATGAAAAAAAGTTTAAAAAGCTCTACCCTCATATAAAACTCACTGTTTTTGATGATGATTATAGGGAACATTTTTGTGATAAAATTATCAACCATAATGTCAGTGCAGATAAAAACAGATATAAAAATCCTGATATTGTCAAAATCATACCACCACTTATACGAGACGAATTTATAGAAGAGAAAAAGATACAAAGGAGTAAGATCTACGATATTTTTCTCTGTATGGGAGGAAGTGATACATGCAATCTTAGTATTCCAATACTAAAGACGCTTCCAAGTCATCTAAATATTATATTACTTACAACCTCTACAAATACTAATTTAAAAGCATTACAAGCATTTGTTCTTAACAAAAAAAACATATCTTTACATGTAAATTCAAATGAAATGGCAAAACTGCTTCATCAAAGTAAATTTGCTATAATTACCCCAAGTGTGATAGTCCATGAAGTCTTATATATGGAAATTCCTTTTATTGCTATTAAAACAGAACAAAATCAAGACGATATATATAAATATCTTAAAAACAATCAATATAATGTAACCAATACGATTTTAGACAACTCAATAAGGGAAGTATATGATAAATTTAAATAACTTAGACCAAACATTTATAATTGCTGAAATTGGTTCAAACCACAACCAAAATTTAGAATTGGCAAAAGAGATGATTACTTCAGCAAAAGATTCTGGTGCTGATGCAGTTAAATTTCAATCAATTAATGTAAATGAGCTGTATTATAACCCATCTCAAAAGATAAAAGATTTACATAGAAAAATTGACTTATCGGAAGATTGGCACCATAAGTTAAAAGAATTTTGTGATAAACAAGAAATTACATTTTTTTCTGCACCTACTTATTTAAAAGCTGTAGATATTTTAGAAAATATAAATGTAGAATTATATAAGATAGCATCAGCACAACTGGGTACTTTTCCTCAGCTAATAGAAAAAGTTGCCCAATTAGGAAAACCAACTTTGCTGTCTACAGGAATAGTATCATACCGTAATTTAGAAGATGTTGTCAGAACATTTGAAAAATATAACCATAACAACTTTGCTATTTTTCATTGTAACAGTTTGTATCCTACTCCTTACAATAAGGCAAATTTACATCTGATAGAAGTCTATAGAAGTATGTTTAATAAAACTATTGGCTATTCAGATCACACGGAAGGAATATATGCTTCCTTATCTGCTGTATCATTAGGTGCAAAAATTATAGAAAAACATTTCACTACGGATAAAAATCTACCTGTACCTGATACATCCATTTCAATTTTACCTCATGAATTTAGAGATATGGTCAAAGGGATTAGAGCTGTAGAACAAGCATTAATACATAAAAGCAGAATTAATCTAGAAAAAGATGAAAAACAGTTTAAAAACAGTATCTTATACAGACTTGTATTAAAAAAAGACAAAAAACAAAATGAAGCTTTTATTGAAGAAGATTTTGAATTTAAACGAGATACAAATGGTATAAACTGTAAACAGATGTATTTTATTATAAAACATATGAAAAGTGCAGATATATTACAAAAAGGAGAGCTGTTGACCTGGAATATGCTGAAAGGAAAAATCTCTAAATGAAAAAAATATTAGTGATTAATTTAGGTTGGGAACAAGAACCTCTTTTAGACGAACTAGAAAAGCATAATGTAGAAATTTATGGTATTCATAATGATCTAAACTACTACAAAAAACCAAAATATAAAGATGTTTTAGTTTGCAATATTAGAGACTTGGAAAAAATACTAAGTTATGCTAAAAAAATAAATATAGATGCAGTTATATCCGATGAATGTGATTATAGTTATTTTGCACAAGCCACAGTAGCAGAAGTTTTAAATCTTCCCGGTCCTAGAATTAAAGAGGCACAATTAAGTATCAATAAAT
>JAMORM010000068.1 GCA_027063585.1 Sulfurimonas sp.
TCTTACCGTCGGGGGCAGTGGAAAAACACCGCTTGTGACGGCTTTAGCTTTAAAATATACGAAACCGGCAGTGATTCTTCGCGGGTATGGTCGGCAGTCAAGCGGTATGCTTGTCGTAAAAGACAAAACGAACATACTCTGTGATGTAAATCAAAGTGGTGATGAAGCAATGATATATGCAAAAAAGCTCCCAAATGCAACCGTAATAGTCAGCGAAGATAGAAAAATTGCTATACAAAAAGCAAAAGAACTTGGCTGCGAAATCATCTTTTTGGATGATGCTTATTCTAAACATAATATAAAAAAGCAGGATATTCTTATACATGTAAATACTAAAAATAACTTTTGTCTGCCGAGTGGACCTTATCGTGAGCGATTATGGCAAGGAAAGAAGGCGGTTGTTGTGCAAGAAGGCGTTGATTTTATTAGGGAGGTACATGTAAACAATCCTACAGCAAAAATGACTCTTGTCACTGCCATAGCCAGACCGCAAAGACTTGATAAATATCTACCTAAAAATGTTGTGGCAAAACACTATTTCGAAGACCATCATATCTTTACAAAAAAGGAACTTGAAGCTATTTTACAAAAGGACAAGACAGTATCTTTGCTGGTAACTTTTAAAGATTATGTGAAAATGGAGTCTTTCGGATTACCACTTTCTCTTCTTGATTTGGAAGTGAAAGTGGATGAAAGCATTTTAAAAAGTTTGCTTTTGAATAACTCTATGAGTAAAGAGTCGTAAACCTATTTCTATAAGAAATGCAAGGAAAAAAGCACCTGCTATAAAATACCCGACATTTGGAATATGTTTTGACGTGTACTGCAGTGCCAAAATTATGGCAGCAAACATAGTTACAATGGCCAAAATAAGTAGAGTAGCCGAAGCCCCGGTATGTTTTCTTTTAAGTAGATGCCCAATATGGACAAGTGCATGGATAAAAAGCATTGAAATAGAGCCAATAGCAGCAATTTCTTTGAGATCAAAAAAAAGTATTAAAAGCGATATGAAAATCGCACTGATAATAAGCCCTTCAGTAGAATGGTAGACATATCTTTTGTAGACTTCAGGAAGTTCTCCGTTTTTTGCCATGTCATAGGTTACATTTGTGACGGCATAAAGATTAGCATTGATAGATGAGGCAGTAGAAATAAGTGCTGCAATTGCCATTAATGTAAATCCGAGTTGACCAAATACGGGTTTTGCAGCCTCAGCAAGAGCATAATCCTGTGCTTTTATGATTTGGGGCAAAGTCAAATTTCCAAAGACAGCAAAGGTTACGGCAATATATAAAACCATAACTAAAAGGATAGCAATCAGCATAGCTTTTAGCATAAGTTTTGAAGGGTCTTGCATGTCTTCTGCCGTATTTGTTATCACACGGAAACCTTCATAAGCAAAAAATGTCAATGCAATAGAAGAAAATATATTTAAAACAGGGGGTGCATTTTTGATGGCAAGATAATCAGGATGTATATAAAAGGAAACAGCAACCGTAAAAATTATAATGATGGAGATTTTTATGATAACTATTAAGTTTTCACTTCTTGCAATAAGTGTACTTCCTGCAAGATTAATTGCCACAAAAGTAAGTAAAATACCTACGGCAAAAATATTTGCATAGTCTTGTGTATGTGTATCCATCATCATAGAAGCATAGGTGCCAAAAGTTTTTGCAACCATTGCAAGCGCAACTATGGCAGAAAGATAAAATAAAACAGCTACTGAACCCGAAAAAACACCTTCTCCGTAGCACTGTACCAAATATTCCACAATGCCACCACGGCTTGGATAAGCAGTTGCCAGTTTTGCCAGAGAATACCCACTCAGCAGTGCTATAATACCACCGAGTATAAAAGAGATCCATACAAGATTTCCGGCAATGGCTCCCGCTTCACCAAGCAGTACGAATATACCTGCCCCAACCATGGAGCCAATCCCCAAAAAGACGGCACTCCAAAGTCCAAATGCTTTTTCTTTTTGTTGCATATTATTTAGTCATTTTTTTAAAAATTGAACCTGTCACTATGAGCGCAAAACCGTCAAAAAACAAACTGAAACCTACTAGCAGTCCTATGAGATAGGTTGATGTAAACGGCCAGCCGACGATGAATAAAATACCGATAATCATTGAAAAAATTGCATTGACAAGCCACCAGACCCATCCGCTTGCAGGGCGCATGGTCATAGCGAGTGAAAAACTTGCAAATGAATCCATAAAAAAGTAAATTGCAAAAAGCAGACCGACTGTTCCTATCCCCGTCATCGGATAAAATATCATTAAGAGTCCAACACCTATAAGAATAAAGCTTTTTAACCATCCAAGATAGTCTTTTTTGTCACTTATGTAGGTAAAATATCCAGCCATTAAGCCACCAAATATCATAAGCCATG
This sequence comes from Sulfurimonas sp., assembly GCA_027063585.1. Lineage (GTDB taxonomy): Bacteria > Campylobacterota > Campylobacteria > Campylobacterales > Sulfurimonadaceae > Sulfurimonas. The sequence goes on from JAMORM010000068.1 coordinate 2,396, forward strand.
CAACAAAAGTCACTGTTGCAACAGTCATAACTACAGGATAGATAATACCAACCAGACCTAATATAATAAAAATTACACCTGTAATTTTTGAATATTTACTAAATTTATCAAACAAATTTTCATCTATAGGATAATTCCACATTTATTTCTCCTTGAAATTATAAAACCGGTGGGAACATTACAGCCCCAAACAGTGCGCTGATAGCCCAAAAGACTACACTAAGTATGAAAATGGCAGGAATAGACGCCAATGCCAATTTGACTAAAAAAACTACTAAATCCAAAAAAGGTATATCTAAACCTTTAATGATGACTTCCTTCTCTTGCATTTTGAAATCCTTAAAATTATTTTACATAGAGGAGTATAACATGAATGCTTCAAATACAATGCTACAAAAGTTCCATTTATTCTTTTTTGTATTATGTAGAGGATAAAAAAGAAAAAAAGTAGAAAAACAATGACTGATAAGTGATGCTGGAATAGTAAGTCCGATTTTACCCTCCAATATACTCCAGATAAAAAGTAAATAATCTTTAAATAATATAATCTTGGTTAAAATAGCGCAATTATTATTGCATGAAGGAAATTATATTGCAGGCAAAAATCGAAACAGTTAAAACACTCCTTGACGCACTGCCGTTTATACGTGAGTTTAGAAAAGAGATAGTAGTCATTAAATACGGTGGCTCGGCACAAACTTCTCCCCAACTTAAAGAGAAATTTGCCGAAGATATTTTACTGATGTATCTTGTGGGAATTAAACCTGTGATTGTGCACGGCGGCGGGAAAAAAATTACCGATATGCTTGATGCTCTCAAAATTGATACACAGTTTATAGACGGACAGCGTGTCACGACAAAAGAGACGATGCGTATAGCCGAGATGATACTCAGTGGCGAGATAAACAAAGAAATAGTTTCACTCCTTAATTCTCACGGAGCCAAGGCAATAGGAATTAGCGGAAAAGATGCCCATTTCATCTCTGCGCGTGCAAAAGATTTTTCCAAATGGGGATTGACGGGAAATATTACCAATGTAAAAGCGGAAGTTATTTCTAATCTCATAAAAGAAAATTTTGTGCCGGTGATTGCCCCTATAGCAGCAGGTGAGGAGATGGGACATCCGGGTTATAATATTAATGCGGATTTGTGTGCATCATACGTTGCAAAAGCCATTGGTGCCAATAAAATAATATTTTTGACAGATACCGAAGGTGTGCTTAATAACGACAAACAACTGCTTTCAACATTGACAAAAGATGAAGTAAAACTGCTTAAAGACAATGGCACGATTCACGGCGGTATGGTCCCAAAGGTAGATGCCTGCTTAGAAGCTATTGACGGCGGTGTTCAAAAGGCGCATATTATTGACGGTAGACTTGAACACTCAATGTTACTTGAACTTTTTACATCAGAGGGTGTAGGTACCCAAATAGTTAAGTGAAAATCGTTATAATCACACAAATTTTATAAATAAAGGAAAGAAAATATGAGTTACAGTGCACTGTTTGAAGATGAAGAAGATATCTTTGGAGGTTCTCCAAGGTCAAAATTTATGGATGTGGTTTTTAATGCTAACAACGATATTGTAAGACAGGAATTGGAAAACTTTATAGAAAAAGCCGCTACGATGGAGCTAATGCTTGAAGAGCAGTTGGGTACACAAGATATAGAGTCGGCAATAACACAATACAAAATGAATCATCTCGATGAGGTCAATGATACAAAAAAAAGTATTTTTGTAGAAATTATGGGTACTATTCTTTCACAAAGTGAATAGTCGGTGAAGTCTATTTTACAGATTTTTATAGTGGTATTGCTCTGTAATGCCACTCTTTTTGCAAATGATTTACAAGAAGTGAAGAAAATTTCACTCAAAAAAGATGAGCAAAAGAAAATTCTTGTAAAATATGACAACAAAAAACGACTTTTTAAATTTAGATGGACTTTGTATGTAAATGGAGGGATTGTTGTTTTGCGCTCATATGATAAAACGGTAGCGCAAAATATACTTTATTTAAATCATAAAAACCAAAGCTTTCGGGTTGAACTTAAAACACGAGGTGCTGATTTTTATAATGTACCTTATATTCTGGTTAAATTTAAAGAGTTTGATTTTAAAAAGAACATTGCCAAATTTGTACTTTATCTCTCCGATGATAAAGAGCAAATACGATTGGAAATAGTAAAAAATAAACAAAAGACGAGATAAATGCAAAGAGTAGAAGCACAAATAAAAAGATTGATTGACGAGTGTGATTATGATGAGGTGACTCGTTTGTTTTTAATGCTGCAAGGCGGTAAAAGACTTCGGGCGAAACTTATTCTTAAAATTGCCTCAGAGCATGAAGACGCACCTCTTTTAGCAGCGATTGTTGAACTCATACATGCGGCTTCATTGTTACATGATGATGTTATTGATGATGCCATGACAAGACGCGGTGAAGCTTCTGTCAACGCAACAGATGGCAGTAAAACAGCCGTAATGCTCGGTGATATTTTATACTCCAAAGCATTTACGGAACTCGTTGCATTTGACAAAGATGTGGCACAGACAATTGCAGCATCGGTTACCGCACTCTCAAAAGGCGAAATGATGGATGTAAAAATGGCAGAAAACTTTAACAGTGATGAAAAACGTTATCTTGATATGCTTTATCTTAAAACGGCTACGCTCATTGAAGCTGCCGCAAAAGCAAGTGCACTCTTGGCAGGTAAGGATGCACAAAAACATGCACTTTACGGCAGAAATCTTGGACTCTCTTTTCAAATTATTGATGATATTCTTGATATTACGGCAGATGAAGCAACGCTCGGCAAACCTGCTATGAATGATTATGTTGAGGGAAAATGTACTTTGCCCTATATCTACCTTTATGAAAAATTGGATGATAAAGAGAGACAAAAACTTATTTCCCTGCATGCTAAAAATCCGACGCCTGAAGAACTTGAATGGATGAAGGCAAAAATGCAAGAACACCAAACAATAGAAAAATCCTTTAAACTGGCAAAGCAGCTTTCAGATGAAGCGAAAGATGTTTTAAAAGAAGAGGAAGATTTAGTCAATATTTTAGATACTATGATAAAAAGAAGTTATTAATGCACTATTTAACCGTAAGCCTTTCACATAAAAACAGCGATATAGCTCTGAGAGAAAAATTTACCTATACAGATGAAGAAAAAGAGGCATGTCTGCAAAGACTTTTATATTCACCAAATGTAAGCGAAGCGATGATGCTTGCTACATGTAACAGAATGGAGTTATATGTTTGTTGTAGTGATATTGAAGAGGCAACAAAGCATATTATGAAGCTTTTGGCATTTAAGGCAGGGCTAAGTGAAGAATTTTTATATGAAACGGCTGAAATAGTCGATGACAGTAGTGCAATTCATCATCTCTTTGCCGTAGCAAGTTCTATAGATTCTATGGTGGTTGGTGAGACACAAATCGCAGGACAGCTAAAAGATGCTTTTAAATTCTCTTATGACAGAGGCTACTCTGCAAAAAAAATGTCACGAGCCCTCTCTCATGCGTTTAAGTGTGCAGCTAAGGTGAGAAATCTTACTGATATATCTTCAAAACCTGTATCTGTTGCTTCTGTAGCGATTAAACAGATTAAAGAAAAAATACAAAATTTACAAGAGAAAAAAGCACTTGTTATCGGTGTGGGTGAAATGAGTGAGATATGTGCAAAACATCTTATCTCTGACGGTGTCAAGACATACATCACAAACAGAACAAAACAAAAGGCTGAGACTTTGGCAAAAGAGTGTCGTGCCGAAGTGTATGAGTTTGGAGATTTAGATAAAGCCGTCAATGAGTTTGATATTATATTTACCGCTACGAGTGCAGCATACCCGATTATTACAAATGATTTGATAGAGGATGTAGATTTTGAGAGATTTTGGTTTGATTTGGCTATTCCAAGAGATATTGATTTAGACGGCAGAAAAGATATTTATCTTTTTGTTGTGGATGATATAAAAACTATAGTCGATGCAAACAAATCGGAACGTGAACAATATGTAAGACAAGCACATGGAATAGTCGGAAGAGGTGTCGTAGAATTTTTTGAATGGTTGGACGCGTTGAATGTAGAACCGATTATAAAAGAGATTTATAAAAAAGCCGAGAAATCCGTCGAAGAAGAGACACAAAGAGCGATAAAAAAAGGTTTTATCCCAAAAGAGTATGAAAAAGAAGCACAAAAAATGGCATATCAGGCAATAAAAAGGTTTTTACACGATATGACGAAAAAAATGCGTAAGGCTTCACACGAAGCCAAAAGCGATACGGTGACGGGAGCTATGCAATACATACTTAATGATGAACATGACAATATCCCCGATCAATATAAACATCATTTAAAAAAGGATTAAAATTTGAGAAGAAGTAAAGCGTTCATACCGACAACGAAAGAAGCACCTTCTGATGCGACACTTCCTAGTCATATATTTTTATCACGTGCAGGATTTATAACACAGGTTGCCGCCGGTTTATATAACTATCTGCCACTTGCAAAAAGAGTTATTCGTAAAATAGAAAATATCATCAACGAAGAGATGACAAAAATCGGTGCACAGGAAGTGGAACTCTCTTTTGTAACACCGGCAGAATTGTGGCAGGAAAGCGGAAGAATAGAAAAGTTCGGTAAAGAACTGCTTCGTTTTCACGACAGAAAAAACAATTTATTTGTACTTGGTCCTACACATGAAGAGATGATGGTAGATGTTGTCCGCAATCGTGTGACCTCTTATAAAAACCTGCCTTTAAATCTCTATCAGATTAAGACAAAATTTCGGGATGAAGCGCGTCCACGTTTTGGATTAATGCGAGGTCGTGAGTTCATAATGAAAGACGGCTACTCTTTTCATGCCACGACACAAGATTTAGACAGAGAATTTGATACAGTCGAAGAGGCTTATAAAATAATATTAACACGTATGGGACTTGATTTTAGAATTGTTGAAGCTGACAGTGGAGCTATTGGTGGAAGTGGTTCAAAAGAGTTAATGGTATTGGCTGACAGTGGTGAAGATACGATTGCCGTGTGTTCAAAGTGTGAATACGGAGCAAATATAGAAGCCGCCCAAAGAAGCAAGCGTGTGAATATTCCCGAGGCTCCTGAAGTAACATTCAATAAATTCAAAACACCGGATATTAAAAGTATAGATGAACTTGCAGAGTTTTTTAAAATTGATCCTTACTATACTATCAAATGTGTTGCCAAAAGAGTTGT
>JAMORM010000069.1 GCA_027063585.1 Sulfurimonas sp.
ACCCGTCTTTGTGTGACTCTACTAATACTTCAAGTTCCCCTTTATAAGCATTTCTAAAATCAAAATTCTTATCTGCAATCAATGCTTGTAGTTCATGCAGCCTCTCTTTTGCGATTTTTCCATTAACTTCTGGTTTCATCACGGCAGAAGGCGTACCATCTCTTTTTGAGTACGTAAAGGCATGAATATGTGTCAAAGGCAAATCTTTTGCATGTATCATAGCTTCACGCCATAATACTTCACTCTCGCCCGGATGTCCTGTAATAAAATCTGTTCCTATCGCATAGCCCTTGCTCGCTAAAAGTTCAAACAATTCTTTATCCTGCTTGTAAACATTTCTTCTGTTCATTAGTTTCAGCATTGTCGGTGAGGTATGCTGTAATGCGATATGCATATGTTTTTCCATCCACGGCTCATCCAAAATCTCTTTAAATTCATCCGTGATTTGAATAGGTTCGACACTGCCTAGACGTATACGTCTGACACCGCGGATTTGTGACATTTTTTTCATCAGTTTTGCCAAGGAAGTTTTTGTATCTTGTCCATAACTGCCAACATTTGTACCTGTTAAAATAAATTCGCCGAAACCGTTAATTGCGAGTCTTGCAACCTGCTCTAAAATTCTACTCTCATCCATACTGCGTGCATCCCCTCGAACATATGGAATAATACAGTAAGAACAGCGAAAATTACATCCCTCTTGAATCTTTATAAAGGCTCTGCTTTTGCCGACAAATTCATCCACAACCATATCGTCGATATGATTTAAGTCACCTGGCTCGTAAAACGGTTTTTCTTTTGCCAAAAGCGTATCTATTTTTTGTTTCTCACTCTGCCCGAATACACCATGAATACGATTTTCTTTTAAAAGGGACTCGCCCTTGGTATGTGCACCGCAGCCCGTCAATAAAAGCTTTGCTCCGCCGTTATTTTTCTCAACTTGAGAAATATACGAGCGTACATGCGTATCGGCTCCGTTTGTAACGGTACAAGAATTTATGACAATCACATCAGCTTCTGCTTCATTTTGCGTAATTTCATACTCTTTTAAAGAGCTCATCATAACCTGTGAATCATACAGATTGGTTCGGCAGCCAAATGTTTTAAAATATACTTTTTTTACCCTATTGGCACTTGTTTTAGTATGCATTAGACTATTTCTCCGTTATGTTCGCTCGGTGCTTCACTCTGCATAGATACATGAAGTTTTTGCGTAGGGTATGCAATCGTAATATCATCGGCTTCTTTAAAAGCATCCAAAATTTCTGTTGAGATGACACTTCTAAGTGTTAATGTTGCATAGGCGTTAGTGAGGTACCAAGCTTCTATATCTATACCGTTTGACTCTATAAAAGAGTAAATTCTCGGTTCAACATTGGTGTTTTTCAGGTTGTAATGCTGTCTCAATTTGTTGAGCTGTTTTCTTGTAATGTCCGTATATCCTTTAGAGAATTTTTTTGTGATCTCTTTGACCAAATGCATCGCTTTTTTATGATTTGAATCAAATGTTATGGTTATTTTCACACCGTCCCAGACTGTTTTGAGTGAATTGTGTGTATAATTTGCGATCATCTTCGTAAAAACATAATTATTGGGTATAAATATAATACGCCCTGCTCTTCTGTTGTGCATAATTGATGTCAGCGTAATATCTTCTAAAATAGTCATACGCAGCAGTGAAATATCTAAAACATCACCGACATACTTCATACCCTCCATATCAACACGAATTCTGTCACCTACATGTATACTGCCCCCAAAAACTATGACAAGCCAGCCAAGAATCGACATAAACCAGTCTTTCATCGCAATAGCTATACCCGCTGAAGCAAATCCTAAGATAGTAACAAGATACGAAGCATTTTCAATATAATTAAAAAATAAAATCAAAATAATAATCGTAAAGTTGGTAAAGGTAATGATTTTGTTCGCCATATAAAAACGTTCATTATCTGTTATATATTTTTTAACGACCAGTTTTAAAAGAAAGAATATAAAAAATACAAAGAGAATTGCCGTTCCGATTTTTATGAGTCTGTAAACCTGTTTTTCAATCCCTTTGTTAATGTTTATTTCTGCAATATCGAGTCGTTTTTGATATACATCCATTGTCACGTTCATGGTGTCCAATGCCCGTTCAAACATCTCTAACTGTGTCTGTTTTTCTTTATATATTTTGGAATATAGTTTATTATCAGGCTGTAGTTGTAAAATCTTTTTGTAAATTTCGTTTTCTTGTTTTAATTCATCAATTAAGTCAACTAAGCTCTCTCTTTTTTTCTTGTATTCTTCGAGATTTGCATTGAGTGTTTTAATCGTAGAAAGACCGGTTAAAATATCAAAAGGATTATGAATTTCCGGTACTTTATCAATATTTGGCGGTGTGATTAAATCTGAAAAAGGTGCAGAACTGCCAGTGCCTTTGAGTTTATCAATCTGTGATGCCAAAATATTTTCTTTTGATATCAAACCTATAAGTTCGTCTTTATCTGCAGCTTTTTTTGAGTGTTTTGAGAGATATTTAATTCTTTTTTTAATAGCCTCGAGATTTTGTTTGACATCTAAGGATGTCAAATAGGAGGAATAACTTTTTGTCCACATATTTTCATCCGAAATCTGTGACTGAATATTTTCTAAAGAGTGCTGATAATCCTTAATTTTTCGAGCAATCAGCTGTTGTTTGTCAAAATCATTTTTTGTTTGATTTGTATCTAAAACTTCTGCATGCAATAAAGATGCAAAAAGAATAAACAGCGTGAAAATAAGCGAGTGTATTGGCATCAATTTTCTCCAAATTTAGAGAGTACTGACAATATTAACTCTTTGTCAACTGCATCTGTGATCTTAACACCGCCGATACCTACGGGTACAATAAAAGTCACAGAAGCATCTGAACTTTTTTTATCTAAGAAAAATGTTTCATAAAAACTGTTTACATCTTTTATAACATAAGAAGTCGGCAAGTTATATTTTTCTAAAAGTTTTTTTACTCTTTGTGCTTCTTCTTCGCTCATCATACCCATAGCAACTGCTACCTCATTTGCCATTACCATGCCTATTGCCACCGCTTCGCCGTGTAGGTAAGTTTTGTAATTTGTTTCATTTTCAATAACATGTCCGAAAGTATGTCCGTAATTGAGTGCGGCTCTAAGCCCGTGCTCTTTTTCATCTTTTGCAACAACATCCGCTTTTGTCTCTACTGCCTGCTTAATTGCTTCTTGTAAAACTTTTTTATCGTGCAAATCTGCTTTTTCTAAAAATTCAAAAAAATCTTTGTTAAAAGTTACTGCTATTTTAATGATTTCAGCAACACCTGCGCCAAATTCTCTTTTTGGCAGCGTTGATAAAAAATAAGGATCAATATACACAGCTTTTGGCTGATGAAAAGCACCAATAAGATTTTTTCCATAAGCGTTATTTATACCTGTTTTGCCGCCCACACTTGCATCTACCTGCGAAAGCAGAGTTGTCGGCACTTGAATAAAATTGATACCACGCTGATAGATACTTGCAGCATATCCCGTCATATCACCGATAACACCACCGCCAAAAGCAATGAGCATTGATTTTCTGTTAAAGCGGTGATTAAACAAGGATTCTAAAATTAAATCGATTGATGCCTGATTTTTATACTCTTCTCCATCAGGTACAGTGATAATATAAAGCTCTTTTGCCGATATTTTTGAAAGTAAATACGCTAGATGAAGTCCGGCCACCTTTGGGTTTGTAACAATTGCTACTTTTTTATCAAAATGTTTTTTTTCAATTGTGTCAATTGTTATGTCGTATGAGTTATCAATTAGTTGTTTTAAGGGGATGTTTACCTGCATTTTTTATCCAAAATTATTAAGATGCTAGATAATACTTAATTTTTACTAAAAAATGGCTAAATTAAGTACTTTAGAGCTGCACAGGTATAAATATTTGATGATAATCGTCTAATTTAAAGTATAACTTTTCACTGTCAATAGAAAAAAGAGCATAAATATGATGTATTGTAAGTTTATTGGTAAAAGGAATAATCTGCACAAAATTCTCTTTTTGTTTTAATGCCCGAATTGGATTTTCACTCTCTTTAAAAACTTTAATTGACTTGGAAAAAATAGTTGAAAGATTATAAAAATGTTCTATGACCTGCTCTTTCTCCTCCTGATGTTCATTTAAGTAATTATAGAGTTCTATATTGAAATTGAGTTGTTCAGATATATCAAAAATAGTTGCAGAAATTTTTTCCAAATCTCTGTTGTCTGAGAGTATCAAAGCAACATCTTTAACTTTAGAAAATGACTTTTGCGAAAGCTTTAATACCGGAACATGCACGTCGTACAAGCATTTTCTTACATGATAATCAGCAAACATTTCACGTGATACTATAACTAAACCAACATGATATGATTTTACATCATGTAAAAATGTCGTCCGGAGATCTTTACTGTCATAATCAATATCTACAACAACATCCAAATCTCTTAACTCCTTTATATCTTCGATAATATCAATATCAGAAGGATTGACGATTTTTATAATAAGGTCATGTTTAAACCGCTCATGTATATACATTGCACGGCGTACAAGACCCGGGATATTGGAATGATTAATAATATTCATATCTATATATAAAAGAATATTCGTCCCAAAAGGTTCAGGAAACTGTCCAAGTTCGCGTTTAATAGCTTTATATACAGAACGTAATACTGTCGGATCACCCACAAGAAGAAGTGTGTCATTTGGCTGTATCATGCGTCTGCGCGAAGGCATAATGAGTTTTCGATTTCTATATATAGCGACAATACGCCAATTTTTTTGTTCAATAACTCCGATATGACGGTAAACAAAAGAACTTCCAAAAGGAACAAGCACCTCCATAATTTCACCCTCACCTATACCCACATTCTGCGCAATAACAGGCACATTTGGCAGATAATCAAGTAAACGGGATGCTAAAATCTCATTTGCATTCACTAAGACAACATTGGCATCTTCATTTGTCATATTCCATTGATTCAAAACAACAACACGTAGTTGTTTTTTCACTACTCGAATATTTTTAATAGTATTTTCTACTTCAATTTGATTATCCATAGCTATAATAACTTGAATAAACTCCATTTTCAGCAGATTTGCCAATTTATAAAAACTTGTAGGGTCAAACTCATAAAATTTAAAGCGTGCCGGATTTGCATCTTTAAACTCTTTCTCTTTTGTTTGTATTATATAGTAGATATTTTCACTCGTATAAGTTTCGGTTACCCTTTGAATAAAATGATCACCTACCTGTCCACTACTGATTATTAAAATCTTTTTCATTTGGCGTCTCTTTTAAAGGCGTCATTAATATCAATCCATAAAGGTTTTTCAGCTTTGACCCATTGCTGATTTTTAAAATATCCTGTAATTTTTATAAATTTGTCTGTTTTTTGGTTTGATGTAAAAGAGGTGCCCTTTTCCCATTCATTTATTTTCATACCATTGACATCATTATATATAGGTGCATTTTTATTTAAACGATATGCACTGGCATCTGTACGAATGATTTTAGTACGCATTTTTAATTCAGGGAAAATATTTTCTTGATTATTCAAATATTTTACTTCTTTTACTTTGACTTTTACTATTTTTTTTTCTTTGATTTTTAAAAGATTATTAGCTATTTTTAACTTATTTTCCAAAGTTTTAACCCTATTTTTGCAGAGATTGAGTTCTTCTTGAGATTTTTGATAATTTATACGCAATTTAGTAATATCTTCTACAATAGAATCAATACGTTGTATCTCATCTGCATAAAGATTCAACACAAAAACCAGAACAAGTAAAAATTTCATTACAACCCTTTTTTTATAAGTTTTACACCCATTTCAACATGATGCGTGTATGGAAATTGATCAAAAAGTGCCATATCCGTAATATCATGCGTTTTAGATAATATGTCTAAATCCTCCAACAACGTTTGAGGGTTACATGATATGTATACTATATGATTATATCTTGAAGCAAACTTACATGAGTACTCACCCATTCCACTTCTTGGAGGATCCACAAAAATAGAATTGATATTATAACTTTTCATATCTATATCTTTCATTCTTCTAAACTCTCGCACACCCTCAAGCGCATCCACAAACTCTTCAACACTCATACGAAGAAACTCTATATTATGCACATCATTTAAAAGCATATTTTCTTTTGCCGCATTTATGGAAGATTTTGATATTTCAGTTGCGAGTACTTTGTTAAATTTTTTTGCAAACGGTATAGTAAAATTTCCTGCACCGCAATAAAGTTCAAGCAAATCATCCTGTGTATCTGAAAATTTGTCTGCAGCCCATGCAATCATCTGCTCATTTACTCTTGGATTTGGCTGCGTAAAACTGTTTTCTATATATTTAAATTTATAAATATCGTTGTTTACATGTAAAGTCTCAGTTATATAATCCTGTCCGATTATCACTTTTTGCTTACGTGACCGGCCTATGATGTATATCTTCAAGTCTTGTGCAATTTTTTTTGCTTTTTCCTGCCATACTTCATCTAAAGCCCTGTGATATAAAAGTGAAACAACTATCTCACCCGAACTTGAACTTAAAAAGTCTGCACCGAAAAGTTTAAAATCTATATTATTTTCTTTAATTGCACAAAGAAGCTGAGGCATAAGTGCTGCAATATATTCATTTACCTGCGGGCATTCATCTATAAGTACCACACCTTTTTTATCAACATGATTCATTGCATAAAATATATCTTCGTTTGAGTGCCATATTTTGAACTCACTCCTTGCACGATAATGCTCATCTAGAGATTTGTATACAGAAAAATCTCCACTAAAATAAGAAGCAAATCGTTCTTTGTTTATTTGTACTTTTTCATTGAGCTGTGATTCATAGCCATGTTCATAAACTCTACAGGCACCACATTCACCAAAATATTTACAATCCAATTTGTATCCTTAAAAAAATATTTATTTTATAGAAGAGATTAAATTACCTATAAGTAAATTCCAACCGTCAATCAATACGAAGACAAGTATTTTAAAAGGCAGTGAAATCATAACAGGAGGCAGCATCATCATACCCATTGACATCAAAATAGATGCCACAACCATGTCTATCACCAAAAAAGGTAAAAAGAGTAAAAAACCTATCTCAAAAGCAGTTTTCATCTCACTGATAATAAATGCAGGAATCACAATAGATAAAGGCACATCTGCCACACTTTTAGGGTTTTGCATTTTTCGTATACGTAAAAAGAGTGCCAAATCTTTTTCTCTGGTATTTCTAATCATAAAATTTTTAAAAGGCAATGCAGTTCGTGTAAAGGCTTCTTCATAGCCTATTTCTTTGGCTACATAAGGCTTTATGCCTTGTTCATATGCTTTTGTTCCGATAGGTTCCATAACAAAAAAAGTCAAAATCATTGCAAGCATCACAAGCAATTGTGTCGGCGGAACCTGCTGTGTACCAAGTGCCTGACGTAAAAATCCGAATACGATGACAAAGCGGGTAAATGTTGTCATTACAAGCACCATAGCCGGTGCTAAAAACAGTAAGGTAAGAACAACTAATACATTAAGGGATGAAACAAGCTGCTGCGGCGTGTCCGGTGCTGAAAGACTTAAA
>JAMORM010000070.1 GCA_027063585.1 Sulfurimonas sp.
AATAATCTCTTCTTGATTTTTCTCTCTTTTGTCTTTTGGTGTAAGTTTTACATAAATGAGTGCTTTGTTTTTCTCTTTTACACTGTTATAACCGACACTAAGGGTTGTAAAAACTACATTTTTATCTGTTCGAACCATATTTTCAACTATTTTAGATTTACGAATCATTTCATCCAAACTTATACCTGCATGAGCTCTTAATTTTATCTCAAACTCTGCTTTATCCTCTTTAGGGATAAAATCCATACCAATTTTTGGAAAAAGTGCTAAAGAGGCAACAAAGACACCCAATACAAAGATAAGTGTTGAAACTTTAAAACGCAGCACAAATTTCAGTGTTATTGCATACATTCTGTCTAAGAGTACAAAAATAGGTTCTGTAATATTGTAAAATCTACTCTCTTTCTTTTCTAACACTCTTGCACTCAAACTCGGCATAAAACTCATAGCAACCGTATAGGAGACGATAACGGCAAAACCGACCGTCATCGCAAAACTCTCAAAGAACTTCCCTACAATGCCGCTCATATGTGCCACAGGAAGGAAAACTGCAAGAAGCATAGCCGAGATTGCCAAAATAGCAAAAGCCATCTCTTTAACCCCATACAAAGCCGCTTCAAACTTACCCATACCCGCTTCCATCTTTTTGTAGATGTTTTCTAAAACAACGATGGCGTCATCTATAATAATACCAATGGCAAGGGTAAGCCCGATAAGTGTCATTTTGTTCAAATCAAATCCCATCAGATTCATAAGTGCGATTGTTCCAAAAATTGATATAGGAATAGAGAGAGCCGAAACCAAAGTAATGGTAAAGTTTCTTAAAAATCCAAAAATAATGATGACTGCTAAAAATGCACCATAAATAAGGTCAAATTTTACATCTTCAAGTGAGTGAATAATAAAAGGGGTTGTATCTTGCAGAGTTACTACACCATACTTTTCACCTGCCATTTTTTTAAGTTGCGGCACAGTTGCTTTTACGCGGTTTACTATATCTATCGTATTTGTTCCTGAAATCTTTTGCACTTCAAGCATAACACCTGGAGTACCGTTATAGGAAGAGTAGCTTTTTGCATCACTTAAATCATCTACAACTTTTGCCACATCTTTAAGTCTTAAATCATCTTTTATGATGATATTTTTAAGTTGCCCAACACTTAAAGCATCCGCTTTTGTTTTTAGAATGATCTCTTGTGTTTTTGTTATAAGCTTTCCACCACCGATTTTGACATTTTCACGTGCTACGATGTCATTTAACTCTTTTACCGTTATGCCAAATTTGTTGAGTTTATAGATATCGGGAAATATTTTTATCTCTCTGTCTTTGTAGCCTATGATGTTAATAGCACCGACACCGTTAATCTTTTGCAAAGCCGGTTTAACCTTTTCATCGGCAAATACCATAAGGTTTTGCAAAGTATCTTTTTTGGCTGTTAAAAAGACATTGATAACAGGAGCTCCACCGATATCAAGTTTGCTTACAAGTGGAGTTTGTGCATCTTTTGGAAGCACTACTGCTGAGACTTTATCTCGTACATCATTTGTTGCTTCATTTATATCTCTTTCTAAAAAGAACTTCACCATCACAACAGAGACACCGTCACTGCTTGTAGAAGTGATACTGTCAACGCCGCCTATGCGTGAGATTGCCTCTTCTATCTTCTCTGTAACCTGTGATTCTATCGTATCTGCTTCCACACCCGGATAGATAGTCTTAACTGTAACTATGGGAAAATCTACATTAGGGTAGAGTGCCGAGGGCATACTTTTAAAACTCATATACCCAAAAATCACCAATGTAAAGACATACATCAGTGTTGCTATGGGTCTGTTAATTGCCAATTTATACATTGTTATTTTCCATCAACAAGGATATAACCATCGCCAAAAAGCCCGACAGTAAAATCTTTTGCTTTTACTTCTGCTTTTATTTTTCTGTTGTCAAAATTGGCATACGGATAAATTTTTGAGATAACACCTTTGTATGTTTTGTTATCACCATCTACTTTATACTCAAATGTCTGTCCAACTTTGACAATATTATGATATTTCTGATCAAATTCCAAAATAAGTTTTCTTGCATGAAGACTTTGGATTTTAAAAACGGTTTTGAGCATCATACCGCTGACTGCATCCCCAATTTCTATTGCTTTATCATAGATAATCCCATCAAACGGAGCTTTTAAAATTGTCTTTTCATAGAGTGCCTGTTGGTAGGCTACTGAAGCTTTTGCGTTTTCATAGTTACTGAGTACTTTATCGTACTTATTCGCATCAATAAGATTTTTGATTTTTTCTTGTCTTTTTAGCTCTCTTGAAGCAAATTTGAGAACAATTTTTGTTTTTTGTAGCATTGCTTTAATGTCATTATTGTCAAGTGATGCTAATATTTTATTTTCTTTTACAGTCGAGCCAATGTCAACATAGACTTTTTGTACTATTCCACTGGCTGTAAAAGCAAGGTTGGCACTCTTTTGTGCTGCCACATCAAAAGTTGCGTAAATATTTTGGGCATGTGATAGAGTTACAATCATAAATAAAGTTAAAATTATTTTTTTCATTTTATAAACTCCTCCAAGTCTTTGTTGTTATAGTAATAATAAATTGCATAGGCAATCTCTAAATTGTTAAGTGATTTTTCATAGGTTGCTTTTGCTTGGGTTTTTGATGAGAGTGCATCAAGATAGACAACATTATCAACAATACCTGCATTGTATTTTTCAGTAATTGTTTTAAGGGCACTCGTTGCAGCTCTGAGTGCACTTCGTGAACTTTTAATGTTAAGCTCGGCTGTATAAATTCTCTGAAGTGCAAGTTCAAGCTGCATTTGCTGCTCTTTTGATTTATAAATAATTTGTTGGTTTAGAGCCTCTGCTTGGAGTTTTATAGCCTCTTTTTGTTCTTTAAGCGTTCCAAAGTCAAAAAGTCTTAAACCAACAGTAGCCATTATTTCATTTTGATTATTTAAAAGCTGTATAGGCTGACCGGCTAAGACAGGTTTATCTTGATAATCATAAACAGAATAGGTATCTTCTATGCGTATTGTCGGATAATAATAACTGTCAATCGTTTCGCTTAAATTTAAAAGAGCAGTTTTATTGTATTTTAGTGCTGCAATGCTGTCAAGTTCATCTTCATTTTGTTGCACTGTTTTGTCAAATTTAGAATCTTCTAAAGAATCAATTTTTTTACCAACCTCTAATTCTAAACCTTTTTTAAGTGATGTAATTTGAAATTTTATAGACTCTATTGCGTAGATATTGCTGTCATATGCAGATTGGAGTCTGTCTACATCATCACTCGTTGCAAGCTCGGCTTCATAAAAATGCTGCATTCTCTCGAGTTGTGCTTTTACTGCTCTTGAAGCTTCCTCCTGTGCTTCAAGCGTTGCCTTGAGTGTTTTGAGATTGTAATAATCCTGTGTAATGGAGAGCAAAATAGACTTTTTTGTATCTTTATAGGTAAAAGATGCTGATTTGTGTTCACTCTCTTTTTGCTTTTTAGTATATGATTTTTTTCCGCCGTCATATATGTCAAAACCGACTTTAGCACTTGCTCCGTATGTTGTTCCAGGCTGAAAAGGGCTTGCATCATCATCTCTTTTATAAAAAGCACTCGCATCCAAAGTAGGGAAATAGTTGCTTTTTGCACTCTCAAGCTCTTTTTCTTTTGCGTGAACTGAGATTTTAGAAGCATTAACAAGGTCATTGTTTTGTTTTGCAAAGTCAAGCAGTGATCGTAAATCATCACCCAGTAAAAGTGCCGGTACGATACCAAGCAGTAGTAGTTTTTTCATCATCTCTCCTCCATTAAATCAAATAGCATATCTATTTGATTATCTATTTTTTGTTGTAAATCTGTTATGGCATTTGTTGTAACACTCATTATAAAAGCCCCCTGAGCAAAAGCAAAAATCCCCATAATAAGCTCTTTTATTTCAGGTTTTAACTCTTTGTTTTGTATGCCCTCTTGAATGATTGCTTCCATCCATTTCTCATATAAAAAATAGCATTCTGTTTGAAAGTTAAGCATATCTTCATTTGTGCTACTTAGCGCAATAGCGGTAAACTGTTTATATATCTCACGTAACTCTTTATCTGCATCAATATAAAAGAAGCTAAAGAAACTCTTGACTTTCTCTCTGGTTGATGTAAATTTGCTAAGTTCTGCTTCTTTTTGCTTATTGTGCTCTTGCATAAGAATCTCAACTAATTCAAAAACAATTTCATCTTTGTTCTTAAAGTATTCATAGACAGTACCTTTACCAATACCTGCGGCTTTTGCTATTTGAGAAATTGTTATATTGTTAATTCCGTCTTTTAAAATTAACGCTTTTGTTCCAAGTGCAATATCTTTTTTCTTCTGTTCTTTATCAACTATAATTGCCAAGACAACCTCCCTAATCTATTTTGACCGACCATCGTTCAAGTATTATAATACTGTTAATCTTCATCTATCTAGCAAAGTTTAAAATTTTATAGTTAAAAGTAAAAAAAGTTACGATTTGAAACTTTTGTCAACACTAATACCAATCCAAAATAGCTTGAACAAAATTATGTTTCGTTTTGTAATTTTGTACAATGCCAAAAAGATGTTATCAAAATTCTTGATAGAATATAACCTATCATTAAGAGAGAATACAATACTATAATCTTTATACATTAGTAACAAGTATATAACTACCGAACATATAAAAAATAAAGATTGAGAAAATGAAAAAAATAATATTAATAATATTTATAGTATTGCAACTCCATGCAACAGACACTTTTAACAGTGAAGCAAGTCATTTTGCTGGTGCTGCTGTGTTAGCAGGTGCCGCAACAGCAATTGTAGATCAGTTTCCAGAATATAAACAAAATCGTTTTTTAATTGGTTTTAGTATAAGTACTGCAATTGGAACTGTGGATCAGACAATACAGTATATTGAAGATGGTGGAATCGGAGGTCAACTTCTGGATCTTTCTTTTCATGTACTTGGTTCAGCATTAGGTGCATGGATGACTGATAAATATATCTTGTCACCAATACTTATAGATTCAAAAAGTGAAGGAAAGTACATGGGTGTAAAAGTAGCATATTCTTTTTAAATAGTTCAAAGCTTAATCTTCCTATTTGGCGGACTAACATTTAATTATTACAATCAGCTTATTATTAAAACTCAAAAGAGTAAGAGAACCCGCCAAATGTATCTATTGTGTTTTGCTGTTTGCTGTAAGGTGATTGAGATTGGTAGAAAAATGTAAATTTATGTGCATTATAATACAAATCTATACCGGCATATGCAGAAGCGTTTAGTATATTTTTATCAAGATTGTACCCTTCATTTTTTGCTTCTTCAAGTATATATGAATATGCCAAAATATCCATATTGACTCCAACTGAACCAGACCAACCAAAACCTTTGTGTTTTGTATCTGTCTGCAATAAAACGGCTTCTTCTTTTAGGTAAGGGTAATGTACATTAAAATTTTGAATGTAATTTTTTCCTATGCGAAACATACTGCTTCCAAAAACATCAGTAGAAAAATTTCCCACTTCAAATCCGGCTTGATTAAACCAGTCCATATCAAGCCCGCGAAAATTATTCTTTTGCCAGCTTATCTCCCCATATTTATAAAGAAGCGTAAGTGTGTATTGTGTTGCTAGTTGTGTATCCCATCCTTGGGATTTATCATTACCTATGATCTTGTGAAAATAATTTTGAACCGCTTCACCACCGGCTTCATCTCCTACAACTCCGGCTTCTATCCTGTACTCATGAAAACTTTGCTTACTCCATTTAAAAAGATAAGCCGATATACCCAGATAACCTGCATAAGGTACATCATCATGTTGTGGAGTTACAAGGTCGGTATTGGATGGAGTAATAATAATTTGATTGATACTTAAACCGGCAGTACAACTATCCAAAGAATTTCCAAAAGGCAGTTTTTTTGCTAAAGTGGAGTATCTTGAAGAATTTTCTTGCAATTTGTAAGTATCATCCAACCAACTTAAAGCCATCCCATTAGTAAAATGCTTATCTGTCCCTGCAAAAAAATCATTGTAGAATAAAAAAGCAAATTGATCCGCTTTGAGTATTGTAGAACATATTAAAACTATCCATATAATTTTTTGTTTCATTTAGAATTTTCCTTTCTTAAAAATAGAGTAGATAAGCACCATCCCCATAAAAATGGCCGTTACAAATCCAGCTAGCCCTAAAACGGGAATACCAAAAAGCATAGGTGGTGTTTTAGCAAGAAGCAACAACGAAGAGCCGATTAAAATAGCTGCAATTACCACAGCTATTGAGAGACGATTTAATGACCTCTCCATGCTTTCTTGTATATTTTCAAGCCCCATATGCTGAAACTCAATTTTGAGTTTGCCGCTTTTCATCTTTTGTGTTATTGCTTTAATGTCCTGAGGAAACTGCATTAAAAAATCACCCAATTCTTTTGGTATCTCACCCATTTTTGAGAGGAATGCCATCAATGAAAAGTTCTCTTTGTAAAACTGCATTATAAAAGGTTTAATTGCCACACTTGCATTAAAGTCAGGATCCAGCTCTTTGCCTACGCCCTCTATTGTCATCAAAGCCTTTACAAGCAGATAGTTGTTTTCTCTAAAATAGACTCTGTAGCGACTCATCAAAGCAACTATGTCATTTAAGAGATTTTTAATTTTTATATCTTTGAGCGAACCATAAAAATAGGTACGAATAACATCACCCATATCTTTGGCAAAGGCATCTTCATCAAGATTGTCATTTTCCACTTTTGACAACTCTAAAATACAAAGCGCTGCCTTTTCCTCTTCCTCTTTTGTAATATAATAGATCATATCTACAAAGTATTTTCGATCACGCTCTGCAATACTTCCCATCATTCCAAAATCAACAAACGAGATACGTCCATCTTTAAGAGCAAAAATATTACCCGGATGCGGATCAGCATGAAAAAAGCGATGCGTAAATATCTGCTCGCAAAGTAGATCAAAACCTCTTTGTGCAATCTCTTTTGGCTCAATGCCAATTGCCTTGAGTTTTTCAGTGTCGGTAACTTTAATGCCTTGTACATATTGCATAGTCAATATAGTGCTACAAGAAAACGCTTCATAAAGCTTTGGTACAAGAATGTTTTTGTTTGTATCAAAATTTTTTGCAAAGAGTTTTAGATTCAATGCCTCCACATTATAATCAAGCTCTTTTTTGATGCTTTTTTCAAACTCCTGCACTATCTTTTTTGGAGAGTGAATTCCGTAACTCTCAAGTTTGTTCTCAAGCAAAGAGGCAAGATGGTACATAATCTCTATATCTAAATGAATCATCTTTTGCGTGCCTGGTCTGAGAATCTTCACAGCCACCTCTTCACCACTTTTTAAACGACCCTTGTAAACCTGTCCCAAAGAGGCTGAAGCAACCAACACCAGTTCTATTTCAAAAATCTCATCAACATCTTTTCCAAACTCCTCGATAAAACGGGTTTTCATTATTTCAAAGGGTATCGCTTCGACATTGTCTTGAAGCTTGGAAAATTCGTCGGCAAGTTCTAGTGGG
>JAMORM010000071.1 GCA_027063585.1 Sulfurimonas sp.
ACTTAAAAAATTTACAAAATTAGGTTTTGTAGAAAAAGAAGACAGTTCTTATAAAATTGTCAATAAAAAGGCACTTACGATACTTTTTGAATGATATTTGTTATCTTTATTGATATAAATCAACTCCCATGTTATCTTTCTTGATTACAATCACAAAAGATTAATGTAAAAGGATTGATAATGTCACATATTCCAAGTGAAGCAGAAAAAATAGTTGTTGACGGTGCTACTGTTGATTTTTACAAACTAGAAAAAGATGGACAGAGTACATATTACTTTGATACATCAAAAGAGGGTCCTCCACATCCAATGGTAAATGCAATGGCAGGATTAGGAGTGATAAAAGGAACAAATGATACTTTAGTTATGATAAATCACAAAGCACCGGGCGGGCTTTTTGCTAAACTTGAAAATGATGTAAAATATAATGTCGAAGATTTGCCTGATGGACTTGTTAAAGTAACTTTTTCTTACAATACAGATGTAGCATCAGAGTCAGATTTAACACAAACATCCTGCAAAGGATAATCAATAAAATGAATAGCATTTCGCAAGATTTTGCACCACCATTTAAACTTATAGCTCCTTTCTTTATTATTGGGGGCTTCTTTTATGTTTTAGCAACATTAGCCATTTTTTTATTTCATGCACAAGACTTAGTTTATACATCGCCTGCTGTTATCAGTTTTACACACTTGTTTTTATTGGGGTTTGTAATGATGACTATTTTTGGGGCTATGGCTCAGCTTGTACCTGTCGTGCTTGAAGTAGGACATTTTGGTGTAGAACTTTTTTACGCTATTTGGCCGCTTCTTCTTATTGGTACACTGTTAATGATAGTTGGATTTTTATATTTACCTGCTTTACTGCCTTATGGCGGGACAGTTGTACTTATAAGTATGATGATTTTTGTTGGTGAAATATTTTTAACAATTAAAAAAGTAAAAAAACTTAATTTAGTTATGAGTAGTGTTTTAATCTCAAATACATTTTTATTTTTTGGAATTATTTTTGGATTACTCATGGCACTTTCGTATGCCGGAACAATTTCTTTAGATATTTCACAAATGCTTCGTGCCCATGTTTACTCAGTTATTGGTGGCTATATTGGTATTACAATTATGGGGCTTTCTATTGTTTTAGTTCCAATGTTTACACTTTCTCATAGTTTTTCATTAACACCCCTTAGAATATCAATAACCTTGATGAGCTTGGGTGTCATAAGTGTTATATTATCTGCACTTTTTAATATAAATTTTTTAGAATATTTAGGCTACTTTTTATCGTTTTTATCATTGCCTTTTTATTTTTATATTATTTATATAATCTATAAAACGCGACCGAGAAAAGAGAATGACATTTATGCCATATCTATGATGTTTGCTTATTCTGCGATGCTTGTTGCATTGTTTTTAGCTATAGCATACTTTTTATTGCATAAAGAGGTGTTTTTATTAGCATCAGCATGGGTATTGTTTTTTGGATTTTTTGGATTTATGATTACTGGACATATCTATAAAATTATTCCATTTTTGGTTTGGTTTGAAAGATTTTCTCCACTTGTTGGAAAACAGAAAATTCCTATGCTTGCAGATATGGTGCCATATAAAAGTTCGCAGGCACAGTTTGTATTTTCAAGTATAGGTGTAATTTTGGTAACTATTGCTATTTTGACAAAGAGTGAGACTTTATTACATGGAGGCGCATCATTTTTATTTTTTGGTGGACTTGCTTTTGTAAGAAGTATGCTCTATATGATAAATTTTAAATAAAGGATGAAAAATGAGTATGTATACAAAAGATGAACTGTTTCAGGCTATTTCAACTGTGATTGACCCAGAGGTTGGTTTTAATTTAGTCGAAATGGGTCTAATATATGATGCTTCAAGCGATGATGAGGGGAATGTAAAAGTAACTATGACACTTTCAACAAAAGCATGTCCTTTGCATCAGATGATTATTCAATGGGTAAAAGAAGCGGTAGAAAAACTTCCAAATATCAAGGATGTCGATATTGAGGTTGTTTGGGAGCCGGCATGGAATATTTCTATGGCTGATGATAATGTCAAAAAAGCACTAGGTGCTTGATCTTCTAATGAGCCTACTCTTTAGGCTCATGTTTTAAATAACTGTTTTTTATCACTATCATTTCATATACCGACACTTCAGGCATAGCTTCGTTTATTAGCTTATCCGTAGCTGGGTATTTTCCTTGCATTTGTTTTATTTCATTATAGGCTTTTGGTTTCACTTCACTGGTTGCAACCGAAATTACAGCAGCCCATATCAAAACTATTGCAATCCAGACTATTCTTTTTGCTTCCGCATAAACACCTATAAAGTGAAATATAATCGTAAGAACTACACCGATGCTCAATAAAAGTGTTAAACTCATAATTCTATCCTTTCTCCTTTTGGTTTCATAGTTGTATTTGTATGTGAATCTTTGAGAAGATGGTCTCCAAAATCCTTAACACCTAAAGTTCCAAGTAGCATTAAAACAATGACTAAAATTAAAAATATAATAGCTATGCCGTATCTTTTAAATCTATTTATCATTTTGTTTGGTATCTTTTTTATCTTTTGGTGCAATAGGGCTATAATCTACACATCTTGCAGTATGAAAGTCTCTTACAAAATCCGGATTTTTAAAATAATCACCATCCAGTTTCCATCCCAGTTCTTTAGAAATTAAAACAGATTGTGAAATTGTTCTCCTCATTTTATTTTCACAAATTATAGTTTTACCTTCATTGAAAATTTCTTTAACACCGTTCATTCTTTTTGTGGTAATAAAATAATGAATACTTATCATAATGGCAAATATGGCAAAAACGCCACTCATACCTTTTTTAAAAGCACTTTTAGGCATAAAATCCCTCGTTGTTACAATAGCAGTAACAACTAGAAAAAATATACCTATAACAATATAAGCTATTTCTAATTCAAAAAATCTTTCCATAATATAAATTCCTTTATGCGACTGTTTTGTGTTTTTCTTCCCACTCTGCAAATTCAGGTGTGAAGTATTCTATACGTACTTTTTTAAACTCTCTTGATGAGTAGAGTGGCATATGTGATTTTGATTCTATCTCTTGTGCCATTTCTGCTATCATAGCATTTGTTTCCTCTGTCGTCTTTCCGTGAACCATTGTAAAAAGATTATATGGCCAATTTTCATATTTTGGACGCAGATAACAATGACTTACTGCAGAAAAAGCTGCTGCTTTTGCACCAATTTCCTCACCTATTTCTTCATCAACATCCCAAACAACCATTGCATTTGCATTAAAACCGGCTTTTCTGTGGTTTAAAATGGATGCAAACCTTCTCATAACACCTGCTTCTTGTAGTTCTTGTAAAATATTGAAAAATGTATCATAATCTATGTTGAGCTCATTCACAATATTTGCAAATGGCTCACTGACAAAGTCAATATCATATTGTGCTCTTTGAATGATTTGATGATGCAAAGGTGTGAGTTCTATATCGGTATGTACAACTTTTTTAACTTTTTCTTTTTTTTCATCTTTTCCCGTTGTATCGAGTTTGACATTGATTTTAAAAAGTTTAAGTGTTGGCAGTACAATATAATCATCTGCCTCTGTTAGCTTGACAAGAACATCTATAGTTTTTTCTAGCCCCAATATAGAATCAGGTGCAACCGCCATAGTAAACCAAATGTTAAAATCATGATTTCTTTCATAGTTATGAGAAACGCCGGGATGCGAATTAATAATTTTTACAGCTGCGCTGATATTTTCCTCAGGGATTTTAAAAGCAACCAAAGAAGATTTATATCCTAAACGTTTTGTGTCAAATATGGCAGAAGTCTGCCGTATAATATTTGCTTTTTTTTCTGCTTGAAGTATTTTTAATACTTCATTTTCACTCATATCCAGTTCATTTGCAATGACCTCAAAAGGTTTTTGCACCAATGGAAATTTTTTTTGTATTCTTGAGAGTATTTCTTGTTTCATTTTTATAACTTTCATTTAATTTTTTAGCATAATGATTGTATCTATCTTTATCTAAATTTAAATTGATATTTGTCAATAACTTTATGGTTCTATATGTTATGATTACATTACAAAAACTTAATTAAAGGTATTTGAATATGGCTTATTTTCCTGCATTTTTAAAACTAGACGATAAAAAAATTCTTATAGTGGGTGCTGGAAATATTGCATATGAAAAATTGGAGCATCTTTTAGATTTTACAAAAGATTTACATGTAATAGCTCAAGAATATTCTGATGAAATGCTACAACGCATAAAAAGCGAAAATCTTGAGTTTGAAATACGTGCATATAAAGAGGGCGATATAAAAGATTTTGCTATTGTTATAGTAGCAGTAGACTCTATAGAACTTCAGGCAACAATATTTCAAGAATCAAAAAAATATAACTGTTTGTGTAATGCTGTCGATTCTGTTGATTATTGCGACTTTATTTTCCCTTCATATATTAAAAAAGGGGACTTGACAATCGCAGTATCAACATCTGGGGCTTCTCCTGCTATGGCAAAACATTTGAGACAATATTTGCAAAATATGATTCCAAATACGATATCTGAGTTTTTACAAGAGATGAAGGCATTACGTAAAAGTTTGCCTAAGGGAAAAGAGAGAATGAAAATGCTTGATGAAAAAGCAAAAAAATATATAGAAAATTGGAGGAAATAATGAACGTTAAAAAAGGATTGTTTTTAGGAATGTTGTTTGCATTCTTTGTAATAGGGTTTATAGCAATGCAAAAAGCCACACCAGACCTGAAAGAACATAGAATTTATAAAGAAATTAAAGTATACAGTCCGTATAAGTTTGAAAAAACAATTGGAGGTTTGGCAATAGTTGATAGCAGAACGGGGACCAAAGAAAAGCCTGACGCTGCAGATACTTTATACCGCATGGATGATCTTGACCAGCAGTGGGGCAAAAAACATTTAAAAATTGTGGGAAATGATGTTGTTGTATTGGGTGATAATAATCAAACAGTCACTAAAATATTTTTGGAGACAAAAAAAGAGAAAGATTGGGTGAAAAAGTTTTTCGGAATTTAATTAAATAGTAAAAAAGGGGTTTTTGTGTTACGACTGAGTTTTTTAGCAATAATTATAATTATTGCCTGGATAGAAGTCCTTCCCTATTTAATACCGAAAAAACTGAAAAAAAATTACAGTGATGAGCAATTACGTGAAATTGCTCTGAGCAGGGGAATGTATCCTATTCCCAAAGATTACAATCTCTTTTTAAAACTTCTTGACTCCAAAGAGAACCCTATTACAAAAGAAAAAGTTACACTTGGTAAAAAACTTTTTTTTGATAAAATTTTTTCTAGCGATAAAACTGTAAGTTGTGCATCTTGTCATCTCTTAAGTAAAAATCCTCACAATAAAAATCAATTTTTACAAAATGTCAGTCATCCGCAAGGAAAAACGGACTGTATGGTCTGTCATATTAAAGATGAAAGCGGGAGTGACAGACTTGCAACGGCTGTTGGAGTGGGAGGAAGAACGGCTCCAAATCATTTAAATACACCTACAATTTTAAATTCGGCTTTGGCTAAATACAGAATGTGGGACGGTTCAATTAAAACTTCAAAAGATGCCATTGCTCCCATGATACACGATAAATACAAAATGAATCTCACATCTGCAGAGCTAATTAAAAGATTGAAAAACAATACTTTTTATAAACAAAGGTTTGAAAAAATTTTTAAAAATGGTGTGATCTTTGAAAATGTTGAAAAAGTATTGGATGCTTATCAAAAAACATTGCTTACAAGAAGTGCTTATGACAGATTTTTAGAAGGTGACAACCAGGCTTTGAGTGAGGAAGCAAAAAGAGGATTTAGAAATTTCATACAGCTTGGTTGCAAGGGTTGTCATACCGGCATAACAGTCGGTGGGCAGACAATACAAAAATTTCCTGTACGTAACTACAACTATATTATTGATGTCACAGGAATTTTCAGCACAGAATACATTGGAAGAGATGTAGCTGCATTTAATTTTAATTTCAAACAATATCATAGGTATCCATTTGAAAATAAAGGTGGATATCTTGGCAAAGATGATATACAACTGTTTCGCGTGCCGATTTTAAGAAATGTCACAAAAACTTCTCCCTATTTTCACAATGGTGTTGTCTTTGATCTGCGTGAGGCTATACGTATAATGGGAAAATATCAATTAAGTATGGAATTGACGGAAACACAAATAGATGAATTGGTAGCCTTTTTAAAATCACTCGAGGGTGATATAGTCGAGTATAAGGAATTAAAATGAAAATATTTTTTATAAATCTTGATATATTTTTTATGTTTATAAGCGGTATTTTATTAATGGATTACTTTCATATAACATGGTCATCTTTCAGAGTTATAGAGTTTTTACATGTGTTTGGTTCTATCGTTGTGACTGTATTGTTTGTATTGCCTTTTTTATATAAACATATAGAAGAAAGTATGGTGAATTTCAAGCATAAAAGTTTGAGTGGTCTCTTGTTTGGACTTGTGTTTTTCATTATTATTGTAAGTGGAGTCTATCTCTTTTTAGTTGGAAACAGAGGGGGAGATATTTTTGGTCTTCTCTCTTATTATATTCATCTTTACGGCTCTTTTGTTCTGATTTTATTATTGGGTTTACATGTAAAAAAATATTTAATTTCAAGATTAGCTGGTGTTGTTGTCTTTATATTTGTTCTATTTTTTCCGAGTAACTCACATGCAAAGGAGGAAAAGCTTACAAATATTATTTTTGCCGATGGCGTAGAGAAATACCATAACATAGACTGGACAAATTCTGTTACATGTAAAGAGTGTCATCCAAAAATATTTCAACAATGGGCTGATTCAAATCATAGGCATCTTGCGGACTCAAATCCCTATTATATGGTGCTTGAGAATTTGGCAGAAATGGACAGAGGTAAAGAGTTTAGACAGTGGTGTATGGGGTGCCATAATCCGAGTGCTGTGAGTATGCATCAAGAAAGAACAACACATTTTATGAAAGACAATATTATGCCGGATCCACTTTTTGTCAGCGGATCGCAAAACCTTATAAATGAATATAAAGAGCATCCAAACAGATTAGAGCAGGGTGTTTCATGTATAGCCTGCCATAGAATTGTAGATGCCAAGCCAAAGGGGAACAGCTCTTATGCACTCAACCTCACAAAAAGAAAAAAATATTTGTTTGAAGACTCTCATTCCAAGGCAGAGGTTTGGATGAGTCATAAATTGATTAATGCCAAGCCGACAGTTCATAAAAAAGAATATATGAAGCCTTTGTACAAAAAAAGTGAATACTGTGCCTCTTGTCATAATGAGTTTTTACCACATTCGCAAAAAAAAGTAGTCTCTACTTATGAGCAGTGGAAAGCATCTTCATTTAACAAGTCAAAAGATCCTAAAAAACATAAAGAGTGCCTTGATTGTCATATGAGTTACATAAAAGATGGAGAGTTTATTGGGCAAAGCGGTGCTTCTACAGTGGGCGGC
>JAMORM010000072.1 GCA_027063585.1 Sulfurimonas sp.
ACAAAATATATCTGTCGCTCTTAACATAGAAATTATATACTTTGTATATTCAACAAGTACTTTATCGCCCATATCATGTCCGTAATTATCATTAACTTTTTTAAAAAAATCTATATCAAAAATAATGAGAGAGAAAGGATCATTGTAGCGCTGTGTCAATGCAATCTGTTCATCAAGTTTTTGATGAAAAAAACGTCGGTTCCCGATGTTGGTCAATGTATCTTTTACTGCCAACACCTCCAACTCTTTTTTATAGTTTTCCTGCTCAGTTATATCAGACAATATTATTCCGAATAAGTTATCTTTTTTATCAAGCATAGAAGCAGAAATAGCAAAATAATACTCTTTGTCATAAATTTTTACTCTTGTCCTGTGATATACAATCTTGTTTTGTATCAAATACTCTATCCAACTTAACCCGTCATTTACAGCTGCAAGGCACCCTTCTTCTTCTTTAAAAAACTCACATATACAATCATGCTTTTGAGAGAATTCTTCTATACTTTTATAGCCTTTAAAATATTTAAAAAAAGTTCTATTTGCAGAGACAAGTTTTTGTGTATCACTGACAATAACAATGTTTGGAGAGTTATCAATAATTCCCTTATAGTAATGTTTTTGCTTATCATATCGATAAAAAAGAATGCTTATGCCAACAAATAAAAGTGTGATAAGAGCAATAATCCATATCAAACTTAATTTTAACGTGACAAAAATTATAAGAGAATATGCAAGTAAAATATTAATAAAGAATCTATACTTTCTATATAAACCCATCATGACTCATCCATAAATGTTTGTAAAACTTCGACACAAAGACCCATCGCAGTACTTTCATACCCTTTGACTTCTTTAATGTAAGATTTACAAAACCCTTCGACCATACAGGCTCCGGCTTTGCCGCGCCACTCGCCACTGTCTAAATACGCTTCAAGGTCATCTTGATTAAACGCATCAAACAAATAGTCTGTTTTCGAAATATCTATAATTTTTTTCTTTTTTGAATGGTAAATCATACTTGTAATAATGCTCGTAATATTTCCGCTTTGCGTCATCAAAATATTACGAGCATCATCTTTGCAGCGTGCTTTTCTTAAAATATGCCCTTGACTTGTTACAACCGTATCGGCAACTAAAAGCGGGTAATCTGCAAATCCAAATGCCTTGAGATTTGCTTCATATTTTCCTAAAGTCGCCTGATAAACAAAGTTTTTCGGGCTACTTGCGATTATGCTCTCTTCATCAAAATCAACGCTCTCTTGAATAAAATCAATGCCTGCTTTTTTTAACAGCATGGCTCGAGTCAATGATGATGAACAAAGTCTAATACGCATTTCTTAAAGTTACTCCCAAATAAATTGCAATAACTCCAAGTATAATATTTACGGGAACCATATATTTTCCAATAAGCTCAAGCGCTTTTTTTGCCCCTGTCGTATCGCCTTTTTGCAAAAGTTTTTGTGCTTTGTTACGTCTTAAAATCATCATACCTAAATTTGCCGACATAATCATCCAAATTACTTCTTTTACATGTACAAGATTATATATATGCATTGCATAAGCATCTATAACATTTCCGCTTGCATCCACGGCAGCCGTACGAAAACCAAGTCCTACAGCCATAATAACTGCTGTAATAATTAAAATAAGCACAAAAGGAGAAACAATATAAAAAAGCCTTTTTAATGCTTGTGAAATTCTCTCTAATCTGTGCAGTGGTGATTCTATCTGCATAAAAGAAGGATGTGCGGCAAATTTCATAGCAATCATACCGCCTACCCATACAACGGCAGCAATTACATGTAAAAATACAATTTGTGCTCTGTAATCGGCAAAAAGTTCAATCATAAAATCTTTCATTATGTTAAAATCTCTGTGATAAATTTACGGGCTTCTTCTTTTGCCTCAGACAGTTTTGAAGCATCTTTCCCGCCGGCTTGGGCAAAATCTGCTCTACCGCCGCCGCCGCCGCCAAGAATCGGTGCTATTTTTTTAATCCAATCCCCTGCTTTTGCCTCACATCCTTTAACACCGGCTGCTATGAGAACTTTATCACCTTTGACCTGAAAAAGCATGGCACAGAGTTTCTCATTTTGGTTTTTCAGCTCATCAATTTTCTCTTTGATATCGCCATTTGGCAGTTCATCGACAACGACACTCACACCGTTAACATCATCTGTTTTTATCTCGACCTTTGCATTCTCTTGTGCCTCTTTGAGTTCGGATTTCAGCTCTGTGATGTTTGATTTGAGTCTGTGAATGCCGGCAAGCAGATCAAGATTTTTCACTTCGCTCTGCGCCTCTTTAATCAGTGCTCTTTGCTCGCAGAAATATTTATACGCCGCATTTCCACAAACCGCTTCTATACGTCTGACACCGGCACTCACACCACTCTCTTTTGTGATGATAAAAGAACCGATATTTGCCGTATTTTCCACATGTACACCACCGCAAAACTCTACAGAAGCATCTGCAAAACTTACAACACGTACCTCATCACCGTATTTTTCACCAAACTGACTTTTTGCCCCTGATTTTTTCGCTTCTTCTATTGGTAACACTTCAGTCTGAGCGGGAATTGCCCGCATAATTTCCACGTTTACACGCTCTTCTATTTCGCTAAGTTCTGCTTCATCTACCGCTTTTGGATGAGAAAAATCAAAACGTAAACGCGTTGCTTCTACCAAAGAACCTGCTTGAGAAATATGCTCGCCAAGAACATCAGAGAGTACTGCATGAAGCAGGTGTGTAGCAGAGTGGTGTTTTGTAATCTCATTGCGGGATACATCCACTTTTGCATCAACTTTTTGACCAACTTTCAACTCGGTTGCTATTTCTATTTGTGAAAGATTCAGTCCAAAAAACTTCTTCGTATCAAGTACTTTTGCCACCCCTTCGAGTTCACCGATGTCGCCACACTGCCCACCGCTCTGAGCATAAAAAGGTGTTACATCTAAAAAGACCCACCCTTTTTGCCCTTTTATTAACGCTTCTACTCTTATAAAATTCTCATCAAGCAATGCCAACACTTTACTTGCATGATGCATTGTCTCATATCCGACAAATTCATTTTCACCAAACTCTTCGAGTAAGTTTTTAAAATCACCGTTTACAGCGTCATCTCCACTTCCTTTCCAGGCAGCTTTAGCACGTTTTCTCTGCTCACTCATCAACTCTTCAAATTTTGCCGTGTCAAGTAAAAGATTTTTTTCTTTAAGCATATCTTCTGTTAAATCCAACGGGAAACCGTAAGTGTCATAAAGTTTAAAAGCAACCTCTCCGGAAAATACTTTTTTTGTATTTTCAAGCTCCACGTTAAAAAGTGCTATGCCCGACTCAATAGTTTTGAAAAATCTTGCTTCTTCAAGTTCTATCTGTTCTTTTACCGCACTTGATTTTGTAACAAGGTACTCATATTCATCACCCATAATATCGACCACAATCTCTACGAGTTTGTGCATAAACGGTGAACGAAAACCTAAAAGGTACCCATGACGAACGGCACGACGTAAAATTCTACGAAGCACATAACCGCGTCCTTCATTTGAAAAGTTAACGCCTTGTGCAAGAAGAAAAACGGCTGTTCTTATATGGTCGGCTATGACACGATACGAAGCACCCGAAGCATAGATATATTCTTTGCCTATCATATCTTCAACTTTGCGTATTATCGGCATAAACAAAGAAGAGCCATAGTTTGAAAGTGCTCCCTCTTTAATGGCTACAACACGTTCCAATCCCATGCCCGTATCTATAGAAGGATGTGCGAGTGGAACTCTTTTCCCGCCTTTTTCTTTGACTTCATATTGCATAAATACAAGATTCCAAATCTCTAAAAATCTGTCGCCCTCTCCGCCCATATAGTCTTCAGGTCCCGTAAAATGTTCAGCTCCCTGATCATAAAAGATCTCCGAACACGGTCCACACGGACCCGTATCACCCATCGACCAGAAGTTATCTTTATCACCCAAACGCATAATACGCTCAGGCGCAATATGTTTTTTCCACATTGCTTCTGCTTCATCATCGCTCTCATGAACAGTTACCCAAAGTTTGTCTTTGTCTAAATGCAATACTTCGGTAATGAACTCCCAGGCATAGGCTATAGCTTCTTCTTTGAAGTAGTCTCCGAAACTAAAGTTACCAAGCATCTCAAAAAACGTATGATGGCGTGCCGTATGCCCGACATTTTCGAGGTCATTGTGTTTTCCACCTGCACGAATACAGGTCTGACAAGATGTTGCACGAGGATTTTCGGGACGTGGAACTTCACCCGTAAAAATTGACTTAAAAGGCACCATGCCCGCATTGTTAAAAAGCAAAGTTGCATCATCAGGCACTAAAGGTGCTGAAGGAACTCTTGTGTGTTGTTTTGATTCAAAATATTTTAAATATTCTTCTCTGATGTCCATATACATTTCTCTTTATATAAAATTACGCGATTATATCTAAAATGAAGTAAAAATATGGAATTTTTAAATTTTTACGCCAATCCCGCTTTCAAAGCAGTTTTCACCAAAAACATTTTTATAAATAAAGGTTTATATCGCCTATTTTACGAACCGCTCATCTGAACGGATTGCACTCACTTCTTTGCTTGAGGACTTCATCCAGCCATTTTTCACTTTCCCTTCTATTTTATCAAAATTTTCAATGTAAGGCTTAATATCTAAAAGTGGCGTACCATCTAAAATATCCACCCCTTTAATCGTGACAATATTATTTTGCACATTCACAAGTTCAACAACGGAGAGCCCTATACTGTTTGGGTGCATAGGTGTTCTAGTAGAAAAAACCCCACGGGGCGTATTTGTTGTATCATTAAAAGGGATGACACTGAGTTGATGTTTTTCTATTTTGTGAAAGTAATAAATCAAATAAACATGACTAAAACCCTCTAAATCTTTTAGCCCCTCTGCAAACTCTTCTTTAAACTCTATATGCGCATATATTTCACTTGCGCCACAGGGTTGCACAGGCATATTTGTCAGTTCACAAAAGGGAGATTTAATGGTAGCAATTTGTCTTAAATTTATCTGCATTTAGTCCCCTTTTACTTGAATTCTCAATGCTTTTGTATTTAAAAGCGCATCTGCTATTTTTTTTCTTGCAGACTCTATAAGCCGTGAAAAAGTCGTGCGTGAAATGCCCATTTTATCTGCACACTCCTGCTGATACAAGCCTTCATAATCAGCCAAACGTATTGCTTCCATTTCATCTTCTCTAAGTTCAACTCTTTGCAGTTCACTACGTTTAATACCACAAGGTTTAAAACATATACCGCTATGATCTGCATCTATACGGCGGTTTATTCTTTTTCTTCCACTCATTTACTTTGCTCATTTTTAGTTTGGCTAATCCACTGTACTAAAACATCTAAATCTTTATTACTAATTTTATTTTTAAAAGAAGGCATCATAACACTACGATATTCTTTCCATCTTTTAGCACTGCCGTTTTCGATGGATTTTCTTATCTGAACAGTGTTCTTTACATAACGCTTTGCTATTTTAGCAAATGAAGGACCAACTACATCTTTATCTTTCTTATGACAGCTCAGGCAGTTGTATTTAAGTGCAACTCTCTCACCGGTAGGCATTTTTCGTAGTCGATTTTCAATCGCTTGTGCCTCATCAAGATTTTTTAGAGTAAAATGTTCAAACATATACTCGGCTATTGCTTCTAACTCATCTTGCGTAACTTTTCCTTTTTGTGATGGCATCACACCATAACTTTCTAAACTTTTTTTGTCACAAAAAGACTTTGATGCATTTGGATTGACAACATAATCTTTTACAAAGTCAATCGCTTTTGGAATTTTATCACTCTCGCTACTCGCTTTGATAAAATCTTTTATATGAAAAGCAACCGCCATCATAGGCGGCGCTTTTTCATCTGTAAATGTTTTTGGCGGTAAGTCGAGATTGTGACAAGCAGAACATTTTTCTTCTAGCAGTTTTTTGCCATCTAAATTTGATGTATGTTTTTTCTCGCATCCTACAAAGAAAATGAGTAATGCAAGTCCAAGTATAATTTTAATCATCCTAAAACCTTTAAATATTGCCGCTTAAAAAGTTTTTTACCACTTCATCAGCTGTTATACCATGTTTTGTCGTATTTTTTTCACTTTGAGTATGAGTGTGAGTGTGATGCCCGCCGTCATGATGTTTATTTGGAACAAACTCCACCAACCTGTCATCTTCATAAATTGCAAAATATGCAGACTGCCCTGTTTTTTTCACTATTGTTTGTTTATCTTCATCTACTGCCAATACTATTTTCATTTTCTTTTTACCTTACTATTAATTTTAAATTATTCCAATTATAACGAACATATGTTCAATTGTCAAGAAAATAAAAACTTTATTTTTTATATCTTTTTACTTTAAATCTTTGAAACGAGTAAAAAAGTAATATTTGTTATTTAAAATTTTTAACATTTCAATAAAAATAATAATTATAATAAAATAAAGATATAATAAATCAAATTATTTAAAAAGGGCAAGAAATGAACAAAATCGTACTCTTAGCAATTTTAACAACTACAATACTCTCTGCAGAGTCAGGAAAACAACTCTTTAACAATTATTGTGCACATTGTCATACGAATGTACTTGGTATTAATGAATCAGGTGGGGAAATAACAAAGATTTATGCAGCACCTTATGCTAAAGATGTTGTAAAAAAATTAAAATCAGAAACTGCAAATGAAGCAGAATTTACTTCTTTTATAAAAAGTTATATAAATAACCCTGACAAAAGAAAATCTGTTTATGGTAAAAAAGCCATTAAAGACTTTGGCCTGATGCCATCACTAAAAGGTACTATGAATGATGCTGAAATAGCCAAACTTTCACATTATTTATATACTACATACTCTTCAAAAAATAAAAAGCAAATTACAACAAATAAAAAAATTATAAAGCATATAGATCCAAGAGAGAAAATTTTTGCAAAAAACTGTGCAAAATGTCACGCAACAATAATAGGAACAAATGAATCAAATGGCGAGATAACACCTATATATACTGCACCATATGCAGAAAAAGTGATAAAAAAACTAAAAGCAGAAACAGCAAATAAAAAAGAATTTATTGCTTTCATAAAAAGCTACATAAACAACCCTGACAAAAGAAAATCTGTTTATGGTAAAAAAGCCATTAAAGACTTTGGTCTGATGCCATCACTAAAAGGCGCATTAACTGATAAAGAGATAAATGATTTAGCAGATTATCTTTATCAAAAATATAACTAATTTATATTATCTGCTCCAAAAATAACATCTACTTAAGTAGATGTTATAGCTAAGGTAACTCTCTTGTGAAACAATTTATATTTTTAATTTCTTTATTACTCTTTTTTAATGCATGTGATGACAAATCTACCGTAACCAAATATG
>JAMORM010000073.1 GCA_027063585.1 Sulfurimonas sp.
CACCATAAAGAACATCATTACCACTTTCACCAAAAATCGAATCCGTACCATAATTTCCATGAATGATATCGTTTCCGCCACCACCTTTTAAAAAGTCATTATCATTTCCACTATCAGCTACATCTGTACTTCTACCACCATCTATTAGGTCGTCTCCATCACCACCATCAATAGTATCATTTCCATCACCACCTACAAGAGAGTTTACACTTTCACTTCCTGTGATAGTATCATTAAAATTACTACCAACAATATCTTCAACATTTCGTATGGTATCTGTACCATTATTTGATATAGCTGTTCCATCACTATCGGTTTTTAAGACCACCTGAACTGCTGATGTTTCAGTGGAGAAGTCTATAATATCTTGCCCTGTACCACCATCTATTAAGTCATCTCCAAAACCACCTATAAGGTTATCATTACCAGCTTGACCGTAGAGACTATCATTTCCATCTGACCCATCAAGAGTATCGTTTCCAGAGCCTCCATAAATTTCATTAACACCAATATCACCCTTGAGTGTATCTCCGAAATTTGACCCTATAATGTTCTCAAAATTATTCAGTGTATCTGTTGCAATCACTGCATTTGAGGCATTTTTTACCACACCACTATTTAAGCTTAAGTCAACTTCTGCTCCAACTGCTGTTACATAAGAGTAGCTCACAGTATCAGTGTCACTCTCTCCATCGAGAATATTTGTACCTAGTCCACCGGATATTGTATCTTTTCCTGCAGCACCACTGAGGGTATCATCACCTTGAAGTCCTAAGATAGTATCTTTACCTACTGCCCCAATAACTGTGGTATTCCCTTGTGAAGCTGTGATTATATTATAGTTTGCATTTGTAGCTAAAACATGTGCATCACCAGCCAAATCTATGTAATCAATTGCACCGCCTGGGTCATTCCCACTTGGCAGATAATCATAACGAATTTCACGCATCAAAAACTGTATTGGACCTGTTCCTGTAAGAGAGGTTACATCTGGTGTATCAACACTTTGTCCCGGTAAAAGATTTCCTGTATCAAAAGTTGTAGTAAATGTAAACACCGCATCTATGCGTGTGCCCTCTGCCTGAGGTAAATACTTTAGTACAAAATCTGCTGCACCTGTTGTTTTGTTAACTACAAAACCAGTTAAGACTGTACCATCAGTTGATGCGGGTATATTCCAAGAGCCATTACCTACTGATGTTGCACCAACTATGGAGTAACCATTTGGTAAACCACTAATCGTAATATCGTTTATTCCAAAACCTGTAGGCTGTTCAGGCTTAATACGAATGGTTCTAGAAAGAGTCCCATCACTAGCGAAGAGATCTGAGTTATCTGCTTCTATGAGCATTGCACCTGTTTGTGCAGAGTAGTCAAGTTTTTCTGGTTGAAACTGTGCTTCAGCTGTTGAGACTAAACCACCATACTCACTTCCTCCTCCACCTTTGACATCTGTAGGAGTCGTGCTATCATCTTCTATTTTCTGTGTTTGAAAAAGGTCAATACTAAACTTCAGTCCAGCCTCAACAGCATTATTAACTGCTGAAATATTAATATTAATTGGGTTGTCATCTGTCGGCTTATAAATTGCGTTAAAGTCATTAACCGGTGTTTCATCCTCAGGTTTTGCTATTTGCTCATCCGGTTTTTTAAACTTATTTGGCTCCACTGGAGGTGTCGGTTCTTGAAGTATTTTTGAAAAATTAGTATTTTCAGGAGCAACTTTTTGCTCTTGATTATCTGAAAATTCACTGTTAAGTTTTACAAATTCATCGGTAATAACAGCTTCAACAGGGCTTTCTTTGACATCATCGATTTGATCTAAAACATTCTCAAGTGTAATTTTTTGAGATGGAAATTGAAAGTATACAGAATTGTCAGTAAAGGCTAAAAGTCCCATAGATACGAATGTAATTGTACCACCGTTTGGAAGCTTTAAAAGAATGTCACCACCTACTATTTGATAATTTGCATTATTTAAGTCTACTGGAAACTCTATATGATCAGTCGGACGCACAAAGACTTGTAAATCCTCACCTTTTGCAGGAAGTTTTTTAATGGCAATCTTATTATTAAAATAATCGACCGATTCTTTTTGATCCAAAAAATACTCCATTCTTTAATTACCTATTAATTATAACATTTTCTCTGTTTAACAGAAAACTATATTCTCTTCTTATTTAAGCAATAGCAATACCAAATATATGCTAACTTTGAAAAAAAAATTAATTATGCTATAATTTCATTTCAAATTTAAACAGAAAGTGG
The DNA here is from genome assembly GCA_027063585.1 of Sulfurimonas sp. GTDB lineage: Bacteria > Campylobacterota > Campylobacteria > Campylobacterales > Sulfurimonadaceae > Sulfurimonas. The sequence goes on from JAMORM010000073.1 coordinate 2,269, forward strand.
GTGATGTGATATGCCTGGTATTGTACTACGTTCAGATGACAACTTTGATGCTGCTTACAGACGTTTCAAAAAACAAGTTGACCGTAACTTAATCGTTACAGAAGCTCGTGCTCGCCGTTTCCATGAAACAGAGACTGAAAAACGTAAGAAATTCAAAATTGCTTCTCGTAAAAAAATGCTTAAACGTCTTTATATGATGAGACGTTACGAATCACGCCTGTAAACGATTCTCCTTCGGGAGAATGTTTCTCTTCTTCTACAAAAAACTTCAAATTTTTCCATACATTTCATTATGAAAATTAACTGCGTATCTGTCACTCATGCTTGCAATATAATCAGCAACAACACGGTGTTTATTTCTTACATGTAACTGCTTATAATAAAACTGCGGAAGCATTTTTTCCTGTTCCATTAAGCCTTTATACAAGCCTTTTATTGCCTGTTTTCCCGCATACATTTTTCTGACTATATTTTTATGCTGATACATTTTTACAAAAAGAATTTTTTTCAGCTTTTTGATTTGGGTTTCAAGCTCTTTTGCAAAACCTATAGGCATCTCTTCGCGATGAGCAACTTTTTGTTTTGAATATTCAAGTAATGAATAAACAAGATGATTAATAAGGTGTGAACTGAACCTGTAACGAAACATCTCATCATTTTCTTTTCCTACACCTTCGCGTGCTACTTTTTCAAGTATTTCGCAGGCAAGTTCACTCTCTTTTAAATCCTCAAAAGTAATCAATCCCGAATTTACTCCGTCATCAATATCATGGCTCATATATGCTATTTCATCCGCACGGTCTACAACCATAGCTTCATATGTAGGATGTTTTTCAAGGTTAAACTGCGCATCTATCTCTTTTGGAAGAAAAGATTTTTTATAAGGATAAGAGTGTTTTAAAATACCTTCTAGTGTTGCAAAAGTAAGATTAAGCCCATCAAAGTCTTTATATCTTTTTTCAAGTTTTGTCACAACACGAAAACTCTGGAAATTATGTTCGAAGCCATTAGAAAATCCATCTGTTTTAAGACATTCATCTAAAGTATCACCGCCGACATGTCCAAAAGGTGTATGTCCCAAATCGTGTGCCAGTGCTATAGCTTCTGCCAAAGATTCATTGAGTTCAAGCTGTGAGGTAATAGAACGTGCAATTTGAGAAACTTCTAAAGAGTGTGTCAAACGAGTACGAAAAAAATCACCTTCATGATTTAAAAAGACCTGTGTTTTATATTCAAGTTTTCTAAAAGAAGCAGAGTGAATAATTCTATCTCTGTCACGAGCATAAGGATTGCGGAAATCCTTCTCTATTTTATAAAATCGCTCGTAAGGTTTCATTAGGCTTTTTTAATGAATTCAGTTTTTAAATAGATTTTTGTTCCATTTACACGACCTTCGACATGATCATCCATATCGTTTGGCAAGGTAATTCTAGTAACCGTTGTACCGCGTTTTGCAGTAAAACCTGCTCCTTTAACATCTAAATCTTTAAGTATTACAATACTGTCGCCGGCTTTGAGTTCAACACCGTTTGCATCACGAAAGACTACTTTGTTTGCATCTGCATTTATAGCAGCATCAGCAAGTTTTTTCTCTTCGTCTTCAAGATACATCATATCCGTCATATCCCCGCGACCAAGCTTGTTCCATAAAATATATGATATTACTTTCACAGCCGGTACTTCACTCCACATTGCGTCATTCAGGCAGTTAAAGTGCGTTTCATCAAGCTCATCATTTTCTATTTGATTTTTACATGCAACACAAACATAAACGCTTTGATCTTCACCCCCGTCACTCACAGGCAGTTCTAAAAGACTCACATCTTCACTGCTTCCGCATAATTCACATACTTCACTTCTAGCCATATTTTATTCCTTATCAAATCTTTTTGGAATTATACTACTTTTTTTACCAACTTTATACATTATAATGAGCAAAGCCCATTATAATGGCAGGGACTTAAAGTCCCTACAACCCCCTAAAGCTACAAAAAATAGAATTTTTTGAGAAATAAAAAAGTTTTACTTATTTTTCTATGTGAAATTCTATATCTGAGTCAGATACTTTTTTCTCATTGACAACTTTGTTAAATGCTTTGTCAGCTTCTTTTTCGCTATATGCTTTGCATTCTTGCGGCACTGTAGCACCTGGTTCACTCTCAAGTTTCTCACACATTGCAGCCGTTATAGTCATATTTGAACATCCCGTAAAAAAGAGTATTGCCAGTATTAAAATTTTATACATAAAAAGTCCTATTTTTTCTTGATAATTAAATCAAGGTATTTTTTCGGAGTAACTTTCATCATCTCCTGAGCAAGCCAGCGTATTTGAAAATATGCAGCACCGCTGTCGCGTAGTGTAAGGTAGTTTTTCAAACTTCTAAGATTAAATGTCACAACCATATCTACTTTTACATTATCTGTAATAATATGTTTAAAAGCATCCCCAACATTTCTTTTTTTCTTTCCCTCTTGTAAAGCATCGTAAAGTTCTTGGGGTTTGCCTTGTAGTTCTTGTATAAAATGAAGAGAACTTTTTGCAACGGCAATATCATGAAAATTTTCTACTTTTTTTGACTGAAAATCAAGTTTGTCGTACATCGCACCGATTTCAAGTCTGTTATAGGCTTCCTCACCGGTCACAAACATATCAAACTCCAGCACTTTGTTTATAAAAAACTCTTTGTCTCCGCCGTGTTTTGATGCGACAAAAGCATTGATAAGAGAACTCATCGTATATCGTGTACTTCGCACACTTATGGCCTGTATACGATGTCTTGCATGTTCTTGCAAAACACCTCTGCTGGTTCCACGAATAAGATAACTAAGATTTGCATGTTCCAAAATAGAATGGTGAAAGTAAGTCCATGCCAAATCATCAAGCAGTTGTGATTCTTCTATATTGTTAAGAGACTCGCACATTTGCGTATCAGGCAGTCTATTTTCAATCTCTTGAACAACTTCATTTTCACTATTGCAAAAGCTGTCATAACATGTGCGTGCAGCCGTTTCAGCCACTCCAATACCTGTCTCTTGGAGCAGAACGACTTCCGGCTTTGAATATTTTATGCCATACATCTCTTCCATAATCACGCCTTCAATTGAATTAATACTATTCTACTATAAAAATATAAAAAAGTGTATAAAGCTACTTAAGCACACCATCAAGAATAGGCACAAAATCACAATCTTCAAGCTCTTCTTTTTCAATATATTCACCATTTTTTATAAAACGGGTAATTACCTGTGTATTGCCTTTTTGTAAAGGAGCAACTAAAATTCCTCCATCTGCCAACTGTTCAAACAGTTTTACCGGAATTTCTTTTGCAGTTGCAGAAAAAAGAATCCTGTCATAGGGTGCATATTGAACCCATCCGTTTTGTCCGTCATCTGTGCGCGTATGTATGTTATTTATGCCCAGCTCACGGAATCTTTTTTTTGCTTCAAGTATCAAAGGTTCTATGCGTTCTATCGTAAATACACCACGAAAAAGATGAGAAAGAACGGCTGCCTGATAACCGCTTCCGCATCCCACTTCTAAAACCCTGTCTGCTCCTCGCGGAAACAAATACTCTGTCATTTTTGCAACTGTTAGAGGAGAGCTGATGTATTGATCAGCACCTATAGGCAAGGCATCAAGTTTATAGGCATTATGTTTAAATCCTGTCGGCACAAATGCTTCTCTGTTTGTTGAAGCAATAGCCTTTTTCACTGCATCACTCAACTTAAATTTTGCATCACACTCATTTGCCAAACGGGCGGTTTTTGTCGCTGTTATTCTATCCAAGTTATTATATCCCTACATCCATATATCTTCTCATTAATGCTATCTCTTTTTTATCATATTTTACTTCTAAGCAAGGCTTATTCCCGTTTCTTTGCGCCTCACCCTGCGGTGTGATAATGCCGCTCATTGCAGTGCATTCTTCATTTGCACTGTCACTTGCCACAACATAGCACTGATTCATTAGTGCCAGAGCCTGTGTTAAAATTTTAAAATGCTCCGTTCTTAACTCTCCCCACCATGAAGGCACGGCAATAACATCTGCACCCTCTGATTTTTGCCACAGTTCTTTAAAACGCAACTCAAAACAAACAAACACAGCTAACTTAATGCCTGCAACTTCAACAATTTTAAAATCTTCATTACTCCCTGCTTGCATGTACTTGTCTTCATCGCCAAACTTAAAAAGTTTCGCTTTTGCTCTTTGAAACACAACCTCACCGTTATAAAAAACTTTGGCAAAATTGAAGACTTTTCCCTCTTTTTCTTCTAACATTGTAAGAACAATTATTTTGTTATAGGAAGCCTTTTTTATAGCTTCTGTTGCTTTAGGAGCAAATGAGAGCATTGCATCCATACGCTCATAATCATAGGAGGTCAAACAAACTTCCGGTGCAACTATAACAGAGTTTTCTTTTGTTTGTTTTATTAATGTTAGTAGACGTTGTAAATTATCATCATAATTTAGCGTAGTTTCAAATAATAGTGAGCAAAGAGTATGCTCACGGGTTTTAGAAGTCATCATCAAAAGAGAGGCTGCCTTTTGAGTAGTTTGTTACTGTTCCTTCAAAAAAGTTTGTTTTTTGATCATTAAATTTTGCAAAATCATCTACCCATTTTATTGGGTTGGATACATTGTAAAGTTTGTCAAATCCGACAGCATTTAATCTGTCATCAGCAAGGTACTGAATATACTGCTCAACAATGCCATCCGTCAAACCTAAAATCTGTCCCTGAGTGATATATTTACCCCACTCTGTTTCAAGTTTTACCGCTTCTTTAAACATCTCAATTACATCTGCTCTAAGTTCATCGGTAAAAAGGTCTGGTCGCTCTTTTCTGAGCGTATTAATAAGGTTTTGAAAAAGGATCAAGTGTGTTACTTCATCTCGCTGAATAAAACGAATCATCTGTGCAGAACCGAGCATTTTTCCCGAACGTGCCAGTGTGTAAATATAGGTAAACCCACTGTAAAAATAGATACCTTCAAGTATCTGATTTGCGAAACATGCTTTTACAAAGTTACTGTCAGTCGGATTTTTTGCCAGTTCCTGATAGACT
>JAMORM010000074.1 GCA_027063585.1 Sulfurimonas sp.
CAAAAGTGACTGGATAATCGGTGTGAATTTTCCTATTGATTTTAAACGTGACGGCGAGATGATAAAGTCATCTTTTACTATGAAAGTTTATACCAATAACAAAGATAAAAATTCTACGGCTTCGGGGTCTGTTGCTAAATAACCTCTTAATCTCGGCTCTACATGTAAGAGACGCATTTTTTCTTTAAAATTTTTAGGCATATTTTTCGCTTTTACATAAGGCGCGATGCAAACATAGTCTGACACGGTTGTTACGATGTACTTTCTGCCTATGACTGCTGTCTGCTTTTCTTGTAACAGCTTTTTTTCATCGCCACTCATGAGATGATTGCGTGATTTTAAATATTTATCAATCAGATATATATCATTTCTTGGCGTAGGTGTTTTTTTAAAGCAGATTAGCTCATTTATCTTTTTTAAGGGGGATTCTTGTATTAAATCTTGCACATCAGCATCTATATACTCAAAACTTTTTTTAATGCCTTGCAGATATTCTTGCAGCAGAGGTTTTGTGTATGTGTGTCTAAAAGTATTGCGTCTGTACTTTTCATCAAGATTGCTTTCATCTTCAAAGTATTTAATCTCCTTTACATGTAAGTACTCCAGCAGCTCTTGTTTGTCTACATGTAACAGTGGTCTGTAAAGTATATAGCCGTTACGTTGTGTTTTTTCTTTCATTCCTGCAAGTTCGGCACATCCTGCACCTTTACAAAACTGCATAAGCATCCACTCAAATCTGTCTCCCAGATGATGGGCAGTCAACAGTGTGTCATAGCTGTGTTCTTGGATGAGTGTTTCAAAAAAATCGTAGCGTATTTTTCTGGCATTTGCTTCAAAATTGGTTTCAATTTCCTTTGCCTGATATACGTTACATGTAAATCCATACTGCTTTGCAAGAGCTTTTGCATAACTTACTTCTTCTTTACTTTGTGCTCTTAATCCATAATCGACAATGGCAATGTCAAATACAATATTGTTTTCTAGAAGTAAAAAAAGCAAGGCAGTGGAGTCGCCCCCGGCAGAAAATGCCAGTAGGTTCTTTGTTGTTTGTAGTTCTTCTTTAGTCTTGTTTTTCAGCATTGTCTACGGTTGCCGTAAGAATATCTCCGACAAGTTCTGTGATTTTCGCCTGGTAAATTTTGCCAAATTCTAAATCTTCATCAAGCGTTCTGTCATTGACGTAAATTTCACCATCGATTTCCGGTGCCCAGATGAGTTCTCTTGCACTTAAAAGGTACTCATGCTCTTGACTTTCACCGTCTATTACGATTTGACGAGTTTTGCCGACCTCTTTTTGAAGTGATATTTTTGTGCACTCTGCTGCAATATCGCCAAGAATTTGCGCGCGTTCTGATTTTATTTCATCTGAAATTTTATCTTCCATCTCATACGCTGAAGTTGTTTCTTCATCCGAGTAGGAAAAAACATTGATACGGTCAAATCCGAAATTTGCGGCAAATTCACACATCTCCTCAAACATCTCTTGCGTTTCTTTCGGGTGCCCGACAATGAAGCTTGTACGTACAAAAGAGTTTGGCAGGCTTCTCATATAGTTTAAAAGTTCTAAAGTTTTTTCTTTACCAAAACCGCGTTTCATTATGCGAAGCATATCATCATTGATATGCTGAATAGGCATATCGAAGTAGTTGTGAAAAATCTTGCTTTTGCCAATGTTTTGTAAAAGTTTCATGCTTGTTGTAGATGGGTAAAGGTATAAAATTCTGGCAGACTTGACACCCTCTATAAGCTCGATTCTCTGCATCAGCAGTGAAAGCCCGTCTTTTACATTTTGGTCACGCAGGTATGAACTTGAATCTTGTGACACGAAAGAAAAATCCCAGTATCCTTTTTCAACAAGTCCTTCAACCTCTTTGGCTATAGAGTCCAAATCACGTGAATGCAACTTGCCTTTAAAAGAAGGTATAGCACAGAAACTGCATGTTTGGTTACACCCTTCGGAGAGTTTAATGTAGGCGTGATAGCTTGAACCTGTCACAACACGCTCGGCTCCATCTATTAAAAAAACTTCATCAGAAAAACGGCTTTTTTTCTCGACTAAAAGCTCATCAATTTTGTCATAATCGCCGACACCTGTAAAAATGTCCACCTCAGGAATCTGCTCCATCAACTCATCCTGATACCGTTCACTCAAACAGCCCGCCATTACAAGAACAGAGTCTTCCTTTCGTGCATCATGGAGTGAAAGAACGGTGTTGAGTGATTCCTCTTTTGCCGCGTCGATAAAACCGCAGGTATTAACGATAATGACATCGGCTTCTTCATTGTTGTCTGTGAGTTCAAAATTTTGTAGTTTTCCCATCATCACTTCTGTATCAACCAGGTTTTTGGTACAGCCAAGTGAAACTATGTGGAGTTTGTTGCTCATATCTCTTCTTTATAATATTTTATTTTCTATTTTCGGAAGCAAGGTTTTAACCTTGCCTTTTAGGCTTGAAAGCAAATAAGCCTAGGTTAAAACCTAGGTTCCGAGAAAATCAGTATGTAATTATACTATAATTAGCCCATGAAAAACTATGATGTAATAATTCTTGGAGCCGGAGCTAGTGGATTGATGTGTGCAGCCAATCTGTCTAAAAAAATAGATACTGCTTTAATTGAGTGCAATGAAAAACCTGCCAAAAAACTTAAAATATCCGGTGGAGGTAAATGCAATATAACCAATGTCAGTGTACAGATAGATAATTTTGATGGTGATGAAAGACTGATAGATTCAGCATTTAAAAAATTCTCAAAAGATGATTTATTGAACTTTTTAGACAGAAACAGAGTGGAACTTGAGTTACGAAAAGGGCGTTATTACTTTTGTAGAAACTCTTCGGATGATATTATTAATGTTTTGAAAAAAAATGCAAAAAACAGTGAAATTATTCTTAACAATACCGTGTTACATGTAACTAAAGAAGATGAACTCTTTAGTGTTAAAACAGATAAAAATGTATATAAAGCAAAAAAAGTTGTCGTGGCAACAGGCGGAAAAAGTTTTCAAATACTCGGTGCGAGTGATATCGGTCTACAGATTGCAAAAAGTTTCGGTATCGGTGTGAAAGAGTTTGCTCCTGCTCTTGTAGGGCTGACTTTGCAAAAAGAGCAGTTTTGGATGAAAGAACTTAGTGGACTGAGCTGTTATGTTCATGTAAAGGTTGCAGGTAAGACGATTCAAGAGGAGATGCTTTTTGCACACAAAGGCATTAGTGGTCCTGCAATTCTTTCAGCCTCTCTTTACTGGAAAAAAGGAGAACTAAGCATAGACTTTTTGCCAAACAAAAATATTTTGGATTTGGCACAAAAGAGTAAAAAACTTGTAAGTTCTGTAATTCCTTTGCCTAAAAGACTTTCAAAAGCACTTTTAAATGCCATAGCGTTTAAAGACAAAGAGTGCTCCAAGCTGAGTAAAAATGACAAAGAACTCTTAAAATCATTGCACAATTATACCTTTGCCCCTGCAGGAAATTTTGGTTTTAGCAAAGCTGAAGTAAGCCGTGGTGGCGTTTTGGCAGAAGAACTTAATGTCAACAGCTTAGAGTCTAAAAAAGTTAAAGATTTATACTTTATAGGTGAAGTAGTGGATGTCACAGGAGAACTCGGAGGCTACAATTTTCAATGGGCCTTTTCGAGTGCGTATACCTGTGCAAAACTATTTTAATATTCGTCGCGGACTAGATTATGGCAACGGAAGCATGCACCTTCTATATAGGTATAAGCTACTTGTGAATTTTCTCTACGGACTCTGCCTGACTGATTGTATTTGTTATTTATAGCATCTAATATTATTTTAACATTATGATCTATAATCTGTGCTGCCATAATAGTTTCGTTTACTTTGTACTGCTTGTTTTTAGGGAGCATAGCTTGAAACTTCTTTTTATTTCCCAATAAATTCTGCGCATGTTTCGAAAATTTAGTAATTGATTTTCTCACTCCTTCTTGATCGCTAACCATAAAAGCTTTTTGGACGTCACTAAGTTCTGTGTAGAGCTGTGTCATATTTGATTTTAGGTCATATGCTGCCACTGATGTAACTGATAATAGCAGTGCTATTATGCATCCTTTGAGTAGTATTTTTTTCTTCATGTAATCCCCTTTTTTTAATTATATCATAATTTTTTAAAATAATATCTTTTTAATAGTTGAGCTTAATAATGGGCAAGTGTATACTTTTAATCTTAGGATAAATCAACAAAATGCTATAATTTCGCTAATGAAAAAGAAACCGAATTTTGAAGTTGTATCACCTTATAAACCGGCGGGTGATCAGCCTAAAGCTATAGAAAAACTTAGTAAAAGTATCCTTGATGGAAACCGTTACCAGACCTTAGAAGGTGTAACGGGTAGTGGTAAAACGCATACTATGGCACGTGTCATAGAGAATGTAAAAATGCCGACTATTATTATGACGCATAATAAAACCTTGGCAGCACAGCTCTACTCAGAGTTTCGCCAATTCTTTCCCAACAATCATGTTGAGTATTTTGTCTCTTATTATGATTATTATCAACCCGAAGCTTATATTCCTCGTCAGGATTTATTTATAGAAAAAGATTCCGCTATTAACGATGAACTGGAACGCTTACGCCTGAGTGCGACTGCAAATCTGCTCTCTTATGATGATGTAATAGTCATAGCTTCGGTATCTGCAAACTATGGACTTGGAGATCCTGATGAGTACCAAAATATGGTACAAGTCCTTGAAATTGGTGATGAAATAGCACAAAAAAAACTCCTGTTGCGTTTGGTTGAAATGGGATATTCTAGAAATGATAGCTATTTTGACAGCGGACACATTCGTGTAAATGGAGAAAGCATAGATATTTATCCGCCTTATTTTGAACAAGAAGCTATTCGTGTTGAGTTTTTTGGTGATGAGATAGAGGCAATTTATACTTTTGATGTGATTGACAACAAAAAGCTTGAAGAGCATAAAAGTGTTACCATTTATGCAACTTCACAGTTTAGTGTAAGTCAAGAAAAAATGTCTGTGGCAATTAAACGTATAGAAGAAGAGCTTGATGAACGACTGGCATACTTTCAAAAAGAAGGAAAACTCTTAGAGTATCAAAGACTCAAACAGCGTGTTGAGTTTGATTTGGAGATGCTGCAAACTACGGGTATGTGTAAGGGAGTAGAAAACTATTCACGGCTTCTGACAAATAAAAAACCGGGTGAAGCACCATTTACGCTGCTTGATTATTTTGAACAAAATCATAAAGAGTATTTAGTGATTGTTGATGAATCCCATGTTTCTCTGCCGCAGTATCGTGGTATGTATGCAGGTGACAGAGCTAGAAAAGAGGTGCTTGTTGATTATGGTTTTCGTCTGCCCTCAGCACTTGATAATCGTCCGCTAAAAGCAGATGAGTATATAAACAAAGCACCGTATTATCTTTTTGTATCAGCTACACCTTCAGAATATGAGTTGGAAATGTCAGCTGTAAAGGCTGATCAAATTATACGTCCTACAGGACTGCTTGACCCTGTTATAGAGATAAAACCATCAGACAACCAGGTAGAAGATATTCATGATGAGATTAAAAAAACCATTGTAAAAGATGAAAGAGTTTTAATTACAGTGCTTACGAAAAAAATGGCAGAAGCTTTGACGAAATATTTAGCGGATTTAGGTATTAAAGTACAGTATATGCACTCAGATATAGATACAATTGAGCGCAATCAAATCATTCGTTCTCTACGCTTGGGTGAGTTTGATGTTCTTATAGGAATCAATCTTTTGCGTGAAGGTTTAGATTTACCTGAAGTCTCTTTAGTTGCAATTTTGGATGCTGATAAAGAGGGTTTTTTACGAAGTGAGACAGCACTTGTTCAAACCATAGGGCGTGGAGCAAGAAATGAAAACGGCAGAGTGATTTTATATGCAAATAAAATGACAGGTTCTATGCAAAGAGCTATAGATAAAACCAATGCACGAAGAGAAATTCAAGAAGCTTACAACAAAAAACACGGCATCACTCCAAAAACGACAAAAAGAACATTAGATGAGAACTTAAAAGTCGAAGATCACGGGGATATTTACCAAAAGTATAAAAAACAAGATAAAATACCGCCAAGTGAAAGAAAAGCTATGGTGAAAGAACTTTCATTAAAAATGAAAGAAGCAGCGAAAGAGCTCAATTTTGAAGAAGCAGCCAGACTTCGCGATGAAATTACAAAAATAAAAAAACTTTAGATTTGCTGTTTCGGAACCCGTACTTTCTATGCTAAAGCATGACTTAGAAAAAAACTAAATTTTTTTCTGTAGTGCGGGCTTTGTGTCTTTTAAGACCAAGGCCTAGGTTAAAACCTAGGTTCCGAAAAAATTTAGCAACTTAAAAAATAAAAAGCAATACATAAGGAGCAACAATAAAATATGGAAGATACATTTAGTAATTTAGTAACATACGGATATATAGGGCTTTTTTTATACTCTTTGGGTGGAGGATTTATTGGACTTGTTGCCGCAAGTGTTTTGAGTTTTATGGGAAAGATGGATTTGACTATGTCAATCAGTATCGCCTTTTTAGGTAATGCTCTTGGTGATGTTTTACTTTTTTGGTTGACAAGATATCAAAAATCAATGATGGTTGAGGGTTTGCGTAAACATAGAAGAAAATTGGCACTTGCACATATATTGATTAAAAAGCATGGTGATTGGGTGATTTTTATTCAAAAATTTATATATGGCTTAAAGACTGTTGTGCCTATCGCTATTGCACTGACAAAGTATGATTTTAAAAAATTTGCCATATTAAATGTTTTTGCAGCTGCTGTGTGGGCTTTGGCATTTGGTTTGAGCAGTTACTATTTCGGAGCTATTTTGAGTAAGTTTGCGATGTTTATTGGTGATAATAAATGGATAGCACCGGTTGTTCTTATAACAATTGGCGGTGCTGTTTGGTTGTACTTGGAGAAAGTTACGAAGAAAAAGTAGTCAAGCTACTTTTATCTTTCTACTTTTGGTCCAGCTGCAGAGAAGTCGAATTCACTGTCAGCATCTTGGTATCTTTTAAAGTTCTCAACAAACATATCTGCAAGTTTGTCACGAGTTTTATCAAATGCTTCTTTGTCTTCCCAAGCATTTCTAGGATTTAAAAGGTCAGGGTTGATGTCTCCTAATGTTTTAGGAACTTGTAGTCTGAATGTTTGAGTCGTATCAAATTCACTCTCATTGATAGTACCATCCAAGATTGCATTGATACATGCACGTGTATCTTTTAAGCTCATACGTTTTCCGACACCGTACTCTCCGCCTGTCCATCCTGTATTGACAAGGTAAACATTGACATTGTGTTTGTCAATTTTTTCACCG
>JAMORM010000075.1 GCA_027063585.1 Sulfurimonas sp.
ATGTCTGACCACACTCAAATTTGAGTTTGCTTTCACAGCATAGGCTATAATAGACTTACGGCCTCTAAAAGCCTCTTTTAACTCTGTATATTGTTCTGACATATAATCAAAATCATACACATATAACGGTGTACCATATTCTCTTGTCAATGCTTTAAAATCAATCATAAAAATTCCAAATCTTTTTTAGATGATTTTACCCAAAATGTGCTTATAAGTGCCTAAGATGTAGAGGATCTGTGCCTGTGCCACTGTAAAAAAGCCAAAATAGCAAGTATGACAACTGGAACAATTATACCTATTTCACTCGATATAACTTTATTATTTGCAAGTTTTATAAGGAAAAAAAGAATTCCCCAAGTAAGCAGAGTAGCTAAAATTGCGCCGAAGGTAAAAAGGGAAACATTTAAAAAACGTACACTTATAGGTACAAAGAAAAATATAATGACTATAAGACAAGGAACAAAAAATGGATAAATAAATATTTTATACAGTGCTGCTTTGATATTATCTGTATTAATGTTTTGTTTATCCAGTAAACGTATAGCATCAACAGCATCTTTAATTGTAAAATTCACCTTGCCTTCATATACCTGGTCAAGCATTTTGGGACGGAATCCTTCCAAAATTTTCAAATTTTTTGCTTTTGTAACCGTTATGCCGGATGATGCAAGAGAGAGGTCATCGGGCTTTGTGATAATGTCAGCTCGCTTAATAAACCAATAATCATCTATATATCTTGCAGACTTGGCAACTACAACTTCTTTTAAAGACTCATTTTCAATATCAAACACACGAATATTTTTTGCTGTTTCTTGTAACGGCAATAATTTTGAAAAGTATATATATTTTCCTTTATAAGCAAAAAAGAGGTCGCGTGTAGGACTTAAATACTGTGAATTTTTCTTAATATTTCTTGAAAATTCTTCAGAACGGGCAAAATTTGACCAGGCATGCAGTGCAATAAAAAGTATAATCACAGCAGTTGAGACAAATACAAAGGGGCGCAGAACGTCTACTCTTGAATACCCTAAAGAAAAGAATGAAACAAGTGCATTTGAACGAATAAGATATATTTTTGTAGATATCATGCCAAATACAAGTGCTACAGGAAGTAAAATATCAATTGCTGAAAATGACTTGTAAACCAAATAAATTAAAATAAGGTTAGCAGAGGATTTTGACAACTCTTCTGCACTTCCCATATAATCAAATCCGACAACAAATAAAACCAATGCTACCAATATAATCAAAAAATATTTTATATAATGCATAGATATATATTTAAAAGCTAGCATACCATAGCCTTTTGAGAATACTTTGAGCTTGTATCTTCGAGTGAATGTGTCAATAAAAATTCTACTGCATCACAACTTTTGTTTATCCATTCTTGGAGACATTTTTGTTCAGTTTGATTAAATGGGCTAAGTACATAAGAAGCCACTTCGCCTTTATGCTCAGGTTTACCGATACCCATTCTGACTCTGATATATTCACGGGAAATTTTAGAATCTATTGATTTTAAGCCGTTATGCCCGCCGTGTCCACCGCCTTTTTTAAAGCGCAATGCTCCAAAAGGTAAGTCTAAATCATCATGTATTACAACAACATCTTCAAGTTTATAAAATTGTTTTACTTTTATAACAGATTCTCCCGAGAGATTCATATATGTCAATGGTTTTAATAAAAAATGCTTTTGAAATTTATAGAGTTCACCCTGAAATGATGAAGAAGAAAGTTTTACGGCATTGTGTCGACGAATAAATTCGTCGACAACCATAAAACCAATATTATGGCGTGTATTTTCATAGTCGGATCCAGGGTTTCCTAGCCCGACTATAAGCATATTAATTACTACTTAGCTTTAATGATACTTAGTACAGCGACACGATCAGCATCTGTAAATTTAACATTTTGGGATGCATCAATATCACGAATAAGTTTAGCATCACCGATATCCATATCAGTAACATCAATTTTGATTGATTTTGGTAAATCTTCTATTTTAGCTTTTACTCTTAAACGTCTTTTAGAAACATTTATAAGACCTTTGTTTTTAACACCGATAGCTTCACCTACAGGTTCAACAGGAACCATATAATGAGTCACAACACCTGGTTGTGCTACCATTAAATCTACATGTAAAAGCTTTCCTGTAACCGGATGAGACTCATATGATTGAACAACAACATTTATCTCTTTTCCATTAATTGAAACTGGAAATGCCAATGTGTCTTTATTACGAGCAGTACGGATATATTCGTTTTCTTTAAACGCAGCATTGATATTTTCAAGCCCTTTTCCGTAAATGTTCGCAATTAGATAACCATCACGGCGAAGTGCTTTTGTGCCCTTTTTGCCAATACTCTCTCTAACTATACCTTCTAACATATGAAGTCCTTTATTTTTTAAAATGGCTGAAATTATACCTGTTTATGCATTAAAATTTACTTTAAATCAAAAATATCATCATCGGTAGAAATATTAATATTTTTCTCTCCACTCTCGTCCACCATGTCTGATACTTTTCCACTCATAAGTCCGTTCATTTTCAGTTCCAAATCTGAGGCACTCGTTGCATTTTCAAGTGCCTGTTCTTTAGAAATAATACCCTCATCATATAAATCTAAAATAGCCTGGTCAAAACTTTGTGATTTATAATGTTCTTTTCCAGCTTCAATAGCATCACGAATTTCATAATCTCTATTTTCCATTATCAACTTTTCAATCGTTGGTGTACGCACTAAAACCTCAAGTGCCGCGCGACGGCTGCCATCAACCGAGGGAATCAGCCTTTGCGATATAACACCTTGCAAAACACCTGCGAGTGAGAGACGCACACGATTTTGCTCATCCGTGGGAAATTGTGCAATAATACGGTTAATAGTTTCTTTTGCATCTAGCGTATGCAATGTTGAAAAAACAAGATGCCCTGTATCTGCAGCATGAAGTGCCAAGTTAACTGTCTCTCTATCCCTCATTTCTCCAACTAAAATAATATCAGGGTCTTCACGCAGTGCAGCACGAAGGGCTGAACCAAAGGAGAGTGTATCTTGCCCGACAGAACGCTGGTTAACTATACAGTTTCTATCTTTATGCACAAATTCAATCGGGTCTTCAATTGTAATAATATGTTTCTTTTTAGTGAGATTGATTTCATTTATCAATGCTGCTAGTGTTGTAGATTTACCACTTCCTGTAACACCGGTAACAAGGACTAATCCTCTCTCTCTTTGTGTAAAACTTTTTACGATATCAGGTAAATGAAGTTCTTCAAAAGAGGGAATTTTAATAGGAATAACACGAAATACCGCTGATACTCCATCCATTTGAAAGAAAATATTGACACGAAAACGGCTATTATCATCATAAGGATAGACAAGGTCAAGTTCTTTTTTCTCGACAAATTCACCAAAACGCCCTTTTAATAATTCTTTGGCAAATGTTAGTGCATCTTCTCTAGAAAGAATACCTCCAGAAAACTGTACAATATTTCCGTTGATTCTGACCCTCATTACAGAATTGGCCTTTACATGTAAGTCACTGCCACCAACTTCAATCATCTTTTTAAGATGCACCCGTACCTTTTTTAATTGTTCAAATGTTAATTTGCTGACATCCACCTGCGTATTCATAGTGCCTCCAATATCTCTTTAAATGCTTCTTTAAATGCTTCAAGTCCCTCATCTATCTGTTTTTGCAATACTTCATCCATTTTAATGCCGGTCTCTTCTATCTTACTAAAGTGCTTATTGACAATACATTTATCAATCGGGAGAGCTGTTTTATGTGAACCGTGTGCATGAAAAGCTTTAATAGTATCAACAGGGGCAGTATTTACACTGTTGTAAGCCAAAAGCTTTTCAACATAATAATAAGGTGGCAGTGAATTATCTTTTACACCAGTACTTGCAAAAAGTGCTCTACAGCCTTGTACATTCATACTCTGAATTTCTTCATATATAACAGAAGTATTGTATATTCCTGTTAATGCTGTTTGAATTGCGTTTGCCTCCAGCATTGCATCAAGTGCACGGTCAATTCTACTGACAAAAATGCTTATTACAGTATCAACGCTTTTTCCATAGACTTCTATACCTTTTCTAAAAGCCTCTGCACAGTATATTGCTTGAGATTTTTTAAAAACCAGTGTTGCATTTACCGGAATTCCCACAGCTGTCAGCTCTTTCATGGCACTATACCCTGCTTCAGTTGCAGGAACTTTTATCATAACATTTTGTCTATTTATTGCTTTAAAAAGTCTTTTACCTTCTGCTACAGTTGCCTGTGTATCATCACATAAAAAAGGATCAACTTCAATACTCACATATCCATCATCCCCTTTTTCATACAATGGTTTTAAAATATCTGCAGCTTTTTGTATATCATAAATTGCTACAGCCTCATATTTTTCTTTTGCAGAGAGCCCATCAAGTGATTTGAGTTGTGTTTTATACGCAGGAGAGTTTAAGATTGCATTTTTAAAAATAGCCGGATTTGAAGTAGCCCCGTTTATTATTCCATTCCCTACTAATTCTTTAAATTCTTTATCTAAATAATCTCTTTCGATAAAATCAGCCCACAATGAAAACTTCAAATCTTCTATATACATTCCAATTCCTGCTCTTTTTAATTTATTTTAAATCTATTATAACCCAATCAATCTGAAATTAAGCTAGTTTTTTCGACACTTTAAATTGAAACAAAGTCTTGTTATTGTGACTACGGACTTCTATAGATGACTGAAACTGTTTTTGCATTATCATTTGTGACATATATAGCCCAAGCCCGGTACCGTTCTTTCCTTTTGTACTAAAATAAGGTTCAAAAATGGAGTCGATATACTCCTCTTTAATGCCGCCTGCATTATCTTCAATTTGCAGCTGCAGATCATCTTCTAAATTTTTAACACGAATAACTATTTTTGGATTCTTTATATCTTTTGTTATTAACTCATCTATGGCATTATTTAAAATATTAAGCAAAACCTGAATCATTTCATTTGTATAGGTCTGAATGACTATCTTATTCATTTGAGCATATACAATCTCTATATATGTATCTTTCAATCTCGGCTTTGTAAAATTAATTGCTTTTTTTATCAACTCATTTATTTCTATTGTACTAATCTCTTTGTTTGGATGAAAGTATGTTTGAAAATCATCAATCGTATCAGAAAGATAAACTAGGGTATTGTTAATATCTTCAAAAGCTTTATCAAACTCCGTATCTTGAATCTCTTCACCCAACAGACGCTTCACCTGTAGATTTGAAATATTTAATGTTACCGTTGAGAGCGGCTGTCTCCATTGGTGGGCTATCATACTAATCATTTCACCCATAACCGCTTGTTTTGACTGCAACGATAATATTTTATCTTTTTTACTCAGTTCGTCTAATTGTTTTTTGAGCATGTTTTTTTGTTCAAGTATCAAACTTGTTGCCTCATCCATTCTTTTTTGATAAAAGTAGATAATTATACTGACGACAACAAGCACAAACGAGATATAGGTCACTTGAAAAAGTGAATAATGCACAGGTATAAAAGGCTGCAGAGGAGCTATCATCAAGAAAAAGACCATAACAGCGACCCAGGGAAGAGCATTTTTATCATTTCTAAAGTAGAGCAAAACTATGGGGTAGGTAAAAATCCAAATATGTTTCAATTCTTCGGGTCTGCTAATATAGACCAAAAGCAAAAACAAAAATGTAAACTGCATTGTAATCAGTAAAGAGACCATTTCAAAATATTTTTTATTTATCCGTAAAATAAAGATTAAAATCATATTTGCTACTAACAAGAAGAGTTCTATCGGTATCAGTGTCGGTGTACCTCTTAAAATATTTGCCGTTATACCAAATAACAACCCTGCTGTTGAGAGTACAAAAGCGATATTCATCATGTGAAATTTATTTTTTAAATCACTTTCATCTTCACTAAAAGTCCAGCCGCTTGTGAAAAATTTTTCTAATATTTTATTTTTCATGGTAAATATATTTTATCCTGCAATTCTTTATATTCGCATTTTACGTCACTATCCAAGGTAATACCTCCACCACTTTTATAGAGGTACCCATCTTCAGTTTTTTCTATAAAACGTATCATCACGCCGCTATCAAGAGTAGTTCCGTCAAAAACACCAAAGACGCCGCTGAAAAACCCCCGCCCATACCCTTCTATGTTTTCAATAATATTAACAGTGCTTCTTTTTGGTGCACCGCTGATACTCCCTGCTGGAAGCAAAGTTTGTAAAAGTGTACCCAATTCATCTTGCCAGTTATCTTTTAAAGAGCCGCTGATATGTGAGCTTACTTGTAGAAGTTCTTTTTCTCCCGCCTCTATACTCTGCAAATAACGAAATTTTTCTACTTTCACATGTGATGCGACCATAGATAAATCATTTCTTAGCAAATCCACTATCATTATATGCTCTGCCATCTCTTTTTCATCTGCTAAAATTTTTTCTTGTGCATTTTGGCATGATGCATCAATAGTCCCTTTCATGGGAAAAGTATGTATAGTATTGTTAGAAATCTGTATAAATTTTTCAGGAGAAAAACAAAGAAACTTGTCTTTATAGCGCAGTTTATAATGTGCATTTGCCATTTTAAACATCTCTTCTAAAGAGAGCTGTGTCTTTATAGGTGTCTGCTGGGTAAGGTTGAGAATATAGGTCTCGCCCGATTTTATCTTTTCAATGACGGCATCAAATTTTTTTTTATACTCTGCAAATTTTATAGGAGCTGTTTGCAGTTTATAGGGGTGTTGTATATAATCATACTTCTCATTAATACAAAATTCTATATCTGCCTCTTGTAAATCTTCAAGCAAAACAACTTCAACCGTTTGTCCTTTAAAATCACTGATAAACAAAAAAGGCTTTTTCTGTTTTGCTAAAATATTTATTTGCTCAAAACTCATATTTAGGCAATCAGTTTTTTAAGTATCGCCATTCTTATATTTACTCCATTACTAACCTGTTGCAATACTTTACAACGCTCATCTTCTAACATGGCATCGCTTATATCTATATTTCTGTGAACTGGTCCTGGA
>JAMORM010000076.1 GCA_027063585.1 Sulfurimonas sp.
ATACTTTTTATCTTTTTCTAGCTAAAATATACAATATTCAACAGAAAATGGAACACTTTGATAACAATAAAGCAAATAGACTCATATATAGAAAAAATACCGCCCTCTCCAAAAGTCTTAAAAGAGACTCTCTCTTTATTGAACCAAGGTGATTTAGTCAAAGCTGCAAAAGTGGGCAAAGAAGATCCCGCACTCAATGCCTATCTCAAAGAACTTATTAACAAACCTATATATGGGTTTCGTAATGAAGTGAATGATATTTCGCAGATATTTGGAATACTTGGTGTAGAAAAATCTCAACAAGCAACATATAACTATATGATTTCACTTCTTTCACCTTCCAAATGGAAACTCTTTAAACTCAATAAATCCTCCTTTTACGATCTGCAGGCACAACTCTCGGCAAACTGGCAAAAGATTACAGAACATCTCGACATCAATGATAAAGATATACAAAGTGCCGTCTCCTTATTACCTGCAAGCATTATAGTCTCAGAAGCTTTATTTTGTGAAAAATTAGAAGATGTAAAGCTTTTAAGAAGTGTAGATGAAATTGATTTAAATACAATTTTACAAAGATTATGCAAAATGGATCTTTTTGATATCTGTCAAAGAATTGCTCAAAAATGGGAAATGCCCGAAAATATTGCGGCTATTATACAAGCCTCTTCCGGTGTAAAACCCTCTCAAGATGAAACAATCAACACACTGGGAAAATGGATGCATCTGCTCCTGTTTTATACCCTGTCAAAACCTGTTTTCATAGAAGCTCAGCTCAATGATTTTATTGACTTTCAAATAGAATATGTCACTGATATATATGATGATTTTTCACAACTAATGGAGATTGTATGAGAGCGGTAATAAAAGACGGCATCGGAGTATTTCATCCTCAAGGATTTTTAGACGGTACTTCAAGTGCTGCACTCCTGAGTATTGAAGATATTGATGCAACACTCAAAAGTAACGCATCGATGATTCTTGTTTCACTAAAAAAGGTTATTTTTTTCAATAGAAACGGTCTTGACAGCTTTGTCAAAATGTTTCAAAAACTCAGGATTGCAAACCATATTATCGTAGGTTTTTGCGATTATGACAAGAAAAAATACGATGCTTTTAAAAAGTTTTATGATGATGATTTAAGCTTTTCACTTTTTCAAACACAAAAAATTGCATCTCTTTTTTCCTCAAGTTTTAAAGAAAAAAATAAAAATGTCCTGCTGTACAGTGAAGACAAATCACAAAGAGCAGCACTCGCAATAGAACTGCATGATAATGGGCATAACCCTGTCGTTGCGCAAACCGAAGAAGAATTTTTACAAAAAGCAGAGCTAAAAGATGCTTATGATGCTATCATTGAAAATACATTTCTTGGGCAAATGGGACAAAAAGTTGCAACAAGAGTCACAGGTAATGCTATTATTTATACAGTATCTTCTTTTTTAGATGCTGAAATAGGTAGTACTTTTAATATCGCTTATCATAACAATTCATTAAATGTAGGCTTTAGACTCTTTATTTTTGATGCTTATAAAGTTGTCAGTATGAATATTCATGCATTAAACTTTTTTTCTAAACTCGCGTCTTCTTCTGCAGAATATAATGCAACAATCTGTTTTGTAGGCATGTCATTTAGCAAAACACCTATCTCCTTTAAAGAGACACTTGAAGATGCCGGTATAATGTTTTTTGACCAGATGGATGATATTTTACAAAATAAAGAACTTTTGGATGAACTTGGTGCCAGCAGTGCTGCTTCAGGAAAAAATAAACGGGCTCTGAATAAAGTCCTTGTAACAGAGTTACCAAACTTTATTGATGCGACTGTAGCAACCATAGAGATGATGACGAACTCAAAAGCAACGAAAGATGCTGCAAAAGTCGATAAAATTGAAATTGCTGACAAAGATGACAAGATAGCAAGTTCTATAGGTTTTTATGGTGATATTGACGGTATGGTAATGCTTGTCTTCCCTCTCGGCATAGCAAAAAAAGCATGTGAACTGCTCATTGGTGAGAGCACTGATGATAAAGAGATGATACTTGATACATTAGCTGAACTTGTTAATATTGTTGGAGGAAAGGTAAAAACACTTTTAGCAGATGAACATATCAGTGTAGATATCACCCTCCCTAGAACCTACCATGATGTTGATGGACTTTTAGAAGTAGCAGAGGATAAAAAAGGTGTACAGGTTGATTTATCATTTGACAATGATAAATTTTTATTTTTCTTAACAAGATAAAAGCTATTGTAGTTTATAATTCCATAATTAATTAAAGGAATGGTATGCAAGTAGCTCCTAGTATTCTCTCGGCAGACTTTGGAAATTTGGCACGTGATGTGCAGGAAATATGTAATGCAGGATGTGATTTAGTCCATGTGGATGTAATGGATGGCCATTTTGTACCCAATCTAACCATAGGTCCCGTTGTTGTCTCCGCAATAGCTAAAGCTGCTACACAACCACTTGATATTCACCTGATGGTAGAGAACAACACTTTTTTTGTAGAGTTGTTTGCCCCTTTAAAACCGAAATATATCTCTTTTCATATCGAAGAAGAAAAACATCCCCACAGATTGATTCAAAAAATCCGCTCACTTGGTATAAAACCATGTATTGTTCTTAATCCTAACACAATTCCCGAAGAACTCGAATATATTCTTGAAGATTTGGATATGGTTCTGCTTATGAGTGTCAATCCCGGTTTTGGAGGGCAGACATTTATTGAATCTGTACTTCCAAAAGCAAAAAAACTCAATGATATGAGAAAAAGACTCAATCCTGAGTGTCTTATTCAAGTAGACGGCGGCGTTAGTGATAAAAATATCCATGCACTCAAAGAAGCCGGTGTTGATGTTGTAGTTGCCGGAAGCTACGTTTTTAAACATAAAGACAAAGCAAAAGCTATAAAGAGTCTGCAAATATAATGCGTACAAAAATCTGCGGCATTACCTCTTATAAAGATGCAATAATGGCAATAAATGCCGGAGCTGATGCGCTTGGATTTGTATTTTATGAAAAATCACCGCGCTATCTAACGCCTTTGCAAGCAAAAGAGATTATTCAAAAACTGCCTCCTTTTATTGAAAAAGTGGCTCTGTTCGTCAATGTAGATGCACAGACGGTTAATGTTACATGTAAAGATGTCGGTGCCACACTTGCTCAAATTCATTTTGATGCAAATACAGCATTTTATAATGCTCTTGATGTTCCCCACATCAAAGTTATCCGTGCACGCAAAAAAGAAGATATACTGCAATATGCTGAGGAGTACAGACTTGTCGATGCTTATTGTGAAGCATATGGCGGAGCAGGCAAGCAGATAAATACAGAATGGTTTGAAAACATTGACTGCTCAAAAATCATACTTGCCGGCGGATTGAATCCTCAAAATATTACATCTTTAAAAAAGTATGGTTTTTATGCTTTTGATGTCAGTAGCGGTGTTGAAATTTCCCATGGAAAAAAAGATGCAAAAAAAGTAAAAGAGTTTATTCAAAATGCTCACTAATGATTTTAATCTCGATATAAAGAGTATCTCACGGCTCTCTTCTCGAGGACTCTCTTTAAAAACACTCAAGGACCAACTCAACGAAGAATTAGAACTCTCCCTGGAACTTTGGAAAGCCCAAGGTTTACATGTAATCAAACATCAAGGTTATTATTACTTTGATACAAAATTCATCCCAATCCAAGAAGCAGAATTTTGCATAGTCGATATTGAAACTAATGGTTCAAAAATAGAAAAACACCAGATAATTGAGCTTGCTGCTGTAAAAGTTAAAAATGGGCAAATAATTGACAGATTTGAATCTCTCGTCCAGACAAAAGAGATCAATCCTCATATCACGGAGATTACCGGTATAGCTGCTGATGACACAACAAATGCTCCTCAGCTCAAAGATGTGCTTATACGTTTTAAACTCTTTTTAGGCAATGCCGTGTTTGTTGCCCATGATGTCAAATTTGATTATAGTTTTATATCTAAAAGCCTACAAAAAATCGGTTTGGAGCCGCTTTTAAACAGAAGTCTCTGCTCTCTCGCTTTAGCTGAGCGCACGGTTGTATCTTATAGGTATGCACTTTCCTATTTAAATGAAACACTTCAACTTAATCCAAAAGCACGACATCACAGAGCTATGAGTGATGTTATTACAACTTATGGATTGTTTTTATTGAGTTTGGAAAATTTAAATGAAGATGTAAAAACAGTAGAAGATTTAATAAAATTTTCTAAAGAAGCTCCAAGATTGAAACGTCCAAAGTTTGACCCTCTTTTAGAGTTAATAAAAGAGGAAAAAGAACAGTAAAACTACTCTTTAAAAGCACCCGGTTTTGTGAGTTTGGCGTAACGTGCATCCATTCTCTCTTCACTGCTCATTTCTTTAAGTTTTTTCACTTCTTTTAAAAAGTACTCTTTAAGAACCTCTGCCGCTTTTTCTTTCTCTCTATGTGCCCCGATTAAAGGCTCGTCAATAATATCATCGATTAAATCTAGCTCTTTTAAATCCGCACTAGTAATTTTAAGCGCATTAGTAGCCGTTTCCACTTTTTTAGGATCATTCCAAAGAATTGCAGCACAACCCTCAGGAGAAATAACGCTAAATATAGAATATCGCATCATAGCAAATTTATCTGCAACACCGATAGCAAGCGCACCACCTGAACCGCCTTCTCCAATAACTATAGAAACAGTCGGTGTTTTTAGTTCTGCAAGCTCAAGCAGATTTCTTGCAATCGCTTCACTTTGATTTCTCTCTTCAGCACCTATACCCGGATATGCACCCGGTGTGTCGATAAGCATCAAGAGTGGTAAATTAAATTTTGCAGCTAATTTTGCAGCGCGGAGTGCTTTTCTATAACCCTCAGGATGCGGCATACCGAAATTTCGCTTCAGCTTGTTTTTTGTTCCACGTCCCTTCTGCTCACCGATAACCATAACTTTTTCATCACCGATGTAACCAATATAACAAATTATGGCTGCATCATCACGAAAGTGTCTGTCGCCGTGAATTTCATACTTATCTCTCATAATAAGATTAATATAATCAAGCGCATAAGGGCGATCAAGATGACGTGCAAGTTGAAGCTTTTGAAAATCAGAAAGATTTTTATAAATCTTTGCAACTTCTTTATCTAACTTCTTTTTCAACTCTTCAACAGCGCCCTGATCATGGCGAACTTGTGCAGAGATTATATCTTCTTGAATAAATTTTATTTTATATTCAAAGTCTAAGTATGTAGCCAAATTAAATCCTTATCAAATTAGATTTTTTTGAATATAAGAACACCGTTCGTTCCGCCAAAACCAAATGAGTTGCTCATAACAATATTTAAGTCTGCTTTTCTTGCACCCTCTGTTACATAGTCTAGATCACAGTTTTCATCAGGTGTCTCATAGTTAATTGTCGGAGGAATAATTCCGTCTCTCATTGCCATTAAACATGTAACAGCCTCAATGCCACCGGCTGCACCAAGACAGTGACCTATTTGTCCTTTAATTGAACTCATCGGAGGACAGTTTTCTTTCCCACCGAGAAGATCTTTAAGTGCTGCAGTTTCATTTTTATCGTTTACCGGCGTACTTGTTCCATGAGCATTCACGTAATCTAGTTTCGGTTCTCCTGCCATCTTATATGCTGCTTTCATAGCACGCGCCGGACCGTCAAGTGATGGTGTAGTTATATGATTTGCATCACCACTTTCACCAAAACCGATTATTTCTCCATATATTTTTGCTCCACGAGCAACTGCATCTTCATACTCTTCAAGTATTAGGGCTCCAGCACCTTCTCCCATAACAAAACCATCACGGTCAGCATCAAAAGGACGAGATGCATGTTTAGGGTCATCATTTCTTGTAGAAAGTGCTTTCATTGCAGCAAATCCACCTACACCAACACCTGTTATTGCAGATTCTGCAGAAACAACCAACATTTTGTCGGCACCGCCACATATTATTGTCTTTACTGCCTCACTAATTGCATGTGTTCCGGCTGCACATGCCGTTACACTTGAAAGGTTAGGTCCTTTTGTTCCATGTGCAATCGAAACAAATCCACCTAGCATATTTACAAGCGCCCCGGGAATAAAAAATGGAGAAATTCTTCTAGGTCCACGTGTGTCTAAAATAACAGAGTTTTTCTCAATTGATGGAAGACCACCAATTCCTGAACCTGCACTGATGCCGAATCTTTCCATGTCTGTATCTTCAGGAAGAGCCGCATCTGCCATTGCTTCCTCGGCAGCTTTAAGTCCAAGATGAATAAATCTGTCTGCTTTTTTCACTTCTTTAGGAGGCATAACTGTTGCAGGATCGAAATCTTTTACTTCTCCGGCAATTTTTACACTGAATTTTTCAGGGTCAAATATAGTAATAGTATCTATTCCACATTCACCATCACATATTGCTTTAAAAGAACTCTCTTTGTCATGACCCACAGAATTTATCATTCCTAGACCTGTTACTACTACTCTTCTCATTAAATATTCTCCATTAAATAATAAAATACTTTTAAAAATCAATACAACAATTAACTATTAAAAATATTTAATTGTAAAAGAGGCAACTATTCCTCTTTTGCAATTTAAAAACTGACTATTTGTTTTCGATATAATTTACAACATCTTGAACTGTTTGAATCTTTTCAGCTTCATCATCAGGAATTTCGATATCGAATTTTTCTTCAAGAGCCATTACTAATTCTACAACATCAAGGCTATCTGCACCTAAATCTTCTACGAATTTTGAATCCGGTTTTACTTCATCTGGGTTAACGCTTAATTGCTCAACTACTACTTCTTTAATATCATCTATAAGTGCCATTATAGCTCCTGTTTTTAAGTTTAAAATCCTGTAATTATAACATAAATATCTTAGAGTACATTTATGCCATATTCATTCCGCCGTTAACTTTCAAAGTTTCGCCTGTTATATAACTTGCATGATCTGAGAGTAAGAAAGCTGTCGCCTCAGCAACTTCACTAGCATTACCAAAACGATTCATAGGAATTTTGTCTGTAAAACTTTTTTTCACC
>JAMORM010000077.1 GCA_027063585.1 Sulfurimonas sp.
GCTTGACGGTACTGACAACTATGGAAATCTCGGTGCAAATGCTGTGCTTGGTGTTTCCATGGCTGTAGCTCGCGCTGCTGCACAAAGTCTTGGCATTCCCTTGTATCGTTACTTAGGTGGAGCCAATGCAATGGTTATGCCGACACCTATGCTTAATATTATCAACGGTGGAAGTCATGCAGATAATAATGTGGACTTTCAAGAGTATATGATTATGCCGATTGGCTTTGAAGATTTCGCAACTTCGTTACGTGCTGCATCAGAGGTATATCATAATCTAAAAGCTATTTTATCTGCAAAAGGGCACTCTACATCTTTGGGTGATGAGGGTGGTTTTGCGCCAAATTTAAGTTCAAACGAAGAACCAATTCAGGTTATTATGGAAGCGATTGAAAAAGCGGGATATATACCGGGTGAACAGATTGCAATTGCGCTTGATGTTGCTGCTAGTGAAATTACTGCAGAGGGCGGTTATAGACTTGAATCTGAAGGGCGTACGCTTAACAGCGAAGAACTGATTGCTTATTATGAAAATTTATGTGCGAAGTATCCTATTGTTTCTATAGAAGATGGACTCAGTGAAGATGACTGGGATGGCTTTAAATTAATGACTGAAAAATTAGGTGATAAAATTCAGATTGTCGGTGATGACTTATTTGTTACCAATGCAAGCATTTTAAACGAAGGTATTTCACGAGGTATTGCTAATTCTATTTTAATCAAACCAAATCAAATCGGTTCGGTAAGTGAAACAATGCTGACAGTACGTCTTGCACAAAGAAACGGTTATACATGTGTAATGAGTCACCGTTCAGGTGAGAGCGAAGATGCTTTTATAGCTGATTTTGCTACTGCTCTTAACTGTGGTCAAATTAAAACAGGTTCAACTGCCCGTGGTGAGCGAACTGCAAAATATAATCGTCTGCTTGAGATTGAAAATGAAATTGTATACAGCGAGTATTTAGGGTCAGCACTATTTATTTAGGTTTTTTATGAATCAAGAAGAACTTTTTGAAGAGATTGATACGTCACAAAGTGTTACACAAAAGTATCTCGGGTTATCTCTAAAAAAGTTTTTTCTACTCTTTGCCCTTGTTATATTTTTAGGTATATATCTGGGTATACTTTTATATGGAACAAACTCTCTTGAAGTACTTTTTGGTCTGCAGGATTATGAAAACTATCTTCAAGATGAAGTTGTTCATTTAAAAAAAGAAAATGCTCAACTTCAGCGTGAGTATTTCGAACTCAAAGAAATTTCTGCACAATAATTTGCTATAATGTTTGTAAAAAAACAGGGTATCTTGATATGATAAAAGCTTTTTTACTGATAAGTGTTTATTTCGTGCTCCTTCAAGCAAGAGAAAACCCATTTTTTCCTATAGATTCGGCTCAAGATATTCCTTTAACATCAAATCAGGCAAATAATTTACCTATACTAAAAAGAGCGACTGTTACTTTGCCTTCAACTGCTAGAACTATTGAAAGTGTAACAGTAGAGTATAAGAATCTTAACGGTTCAATAGCACATAAAAAGGTAGTGATACAAAATGCAATAGATTGGCATTTGCCTATTTTTATTTCGCAAAACTACAATGAATCAAATGATAAAGCTGTCGTGAAAAAGAGAGTAATAAAACAGACCAAAAAAGTGAATTATAAAAAAATTGCATCATTAAAGTTTATATCATTTTATGCAAAGAAAAATAAGCTTAAAATTTTAACAAAAGATAAAATGCTAAGAAACTTTTTACTGGTGAAACCACACAGAATAGTTTGCGATTTTAAACGTGACACAGATATAGGCAGTTATATTAAAAATACCTATAAAAATTCACTTTTTACTAAAATACGGGTAGGAACACACAAAGGTTACTATAGAGTGGTTATAGAATTGGACGGATATTACAGCTACAAACTCAATCAAATACAAAACGGATATTTGATAACACTTTTATAACAAGGCGGTAGATGAAATTTTTAATAATATTGGTATTGAGTATTGTTAGTGCACAGGCTGTGATTAACATAGCTCCTGTCGATATAGGAGCGACTCCAGGCTTTAGCGGAAGTGTTAAAGGCTCATTCGTAACAAAAAGAGGTAATACAGACAGCGACGAATACAGTGCAGGAACCAGGTTGCAATATGATAATAATATTTCTTATGTAGTATGGGCTGATTTGGCGTTTAGTTATGCCAAAGCATCAGGGACGACCAATACAAATAAAACATATACACATGTAAGATACATTCATACTTTGTATAAAAAAGATTTAAACTGGGAAGCTTTTGTGCAGTCGCAGACAGATAAGTTTACAAAGATTCAAAAAAGACTCATTAGTGGGATAGGGTTGCGATACCATTCCAACATACAAAAATATGGAAATATTTACTTCGGTTTTGGCGGGTTTGCAGAGCATATTGATTATACGTCTACTATTGACCCGACTGAGGATAATATACGTTTAAATATATATATAGCCTACAAGAAAGATTTTTCAAAAAGCGTAAATATTTCATATATAGGCTACTATCAGCCAAGTACAGAACTTTTTAGTGATTATATTTTATCAAATTCCGCACAGCTTAGAGTAAAGGTTTATCGGCAGTTATCTATAAATTTTGAAATAATATATAATCAGGACTCAAAACCGGCTGTCGGTGTACAAAATTATGATTTTTCACAAAAAACAAGTTTTATATATGAATTTTAATACAAAAAAGAAAGATAATTAATTAATGAAAGAATTAAGTAAATATTTAAAATCTCATAATGCGAGTGAGATACACCCGGCTGAGATTGCAAAAATTTTAAAAGGTCTCAACGACAAAGATTTTAGCAGGGCAATTAAACTGGTACCAAAAGATCTTGTCGGGGATGTCGCACTTGCACTGCCTGATAGATATTTTGACGATGTTGTTGAAAATCTAAGTGTTGATGAACTTTCACATGCAGTAAGTGAACTTGAATCAGATGATCAGCTCGAATTTATGCAAGAGCTTGAAGATGTTGATGAAAATGTCGCTTCAAAAGTTTTTAATACGCTTGACGCTGAAGATAAAAAAGAGATTTCAGAACTTAAAAAGTATGATGAAGATCAAGCCGGTGCTTATATGCAACTTGAGGTCTTTACGGCTAGAGAAGATGAAATAGTTCAGGATGTTATTAAAAGATTTGCTCGTCTTAGAAAAGAGAATGAGCTTGAAAATGTTCAAAATCTATTTATTGTAGATAAAAACAACAGACTTTTATATACTGTCGGGTTAGATGATCTACTCATATTTGATTTTTCAAAAACTATAAAAGAAAATATAGAAAAGAGTGAAGACTCTTTTGAGCCTAAAATTGCAACAGACACGGAAGATATTAAAGAAGTAGTAAACTATTTTAAAGAGTATGACTTGTCTGTTATGCCTGTTGTGAATGATGAAGGTATTTTAGTCGGTCGTATTACATCTGATGATATTTATGATATCATTAACGAACATGCAACAGAGCAAATGTATAATCTTGCGGGTGTTGATGATGAAGCTGAAGAAGATGAAGATATTGTAAAAGCTACAAAGAAACGTGCGACGTGGCTTGGCATTAATCTTCTAACGGCTATTGCAGCCTCTTTGGTTATTGGGTTATTTGAAGATACAATTAATTCTATGGTTGCACTTGCGGTTTTGATGCCGATTGTTGCTTCCATGGGCGGTAATGCAGGAACTCAGAGTTTAACTGTTGTTGTGCGTCAGTTGGCTTTGGGCGAAATATCGCATACGGATGCTTTTAGAACCATAAAAAAAGAGGTAGTAATTTCTTTGATGAATGGTCTACTTTTTGCTGTTGTTATGGGTATAATAGCATGGATGTGGTTTCATATACCACTCCTTGGTGTTGTCATCGGTTTAAGTATGATTATAAACCTTTTAATGGCCGGTTTTTTTGGAGCGATGATTCCATTAATGCTTAAAATATTAGGTATAGATCCGGCTATCGGAAGTACAGTTATTTTAACGACTGTAACTGATGTTGTAGGCTTTTTTAGCTTTTTAGCACTAGCAAAATACATATTACTTTAAAGGAATCGTAAAACTTGGAATTATTAATAATATTTTTTATTCTTTCTGTAGGAATATCTTTTTTATGTTCTGTTTTAGAATCAGTATTACTTTCTGTAAATATGTCGTATGTGGCAGTATTGGAAAAAGAAAAAACATCAGTCGGTAAATTGCTGCGTCATCATAAAGAGAATATAAATAAGTCAATAGCTTCTATTTTAATTTTAAATACAATAGCAAATACTTTGGGTGCAGCGGCAGTAGGTGCTCAAGCTTCAAAAATATTTGGAAATGATGCGGTTGTTTACGTATCGGTCGTGCTGACATTTGCGATTTTATTTATCTCAGAAATTATTCCAAAAACAATTGGTGCAATTTACTGGAAACAGTTAGCTCCTGTAGCAGCATATTTTATACAGGCATTCATTTGGATAACTTATCCAATTATTTTAAGTACCTTGGCGGTTACAAATAGAATTTCAAAAGGAAAGACGGATGCACATTCTCTAACAAAAGAAGAACTTTTAGAAAGTATGCTTATGAGTGAAGATGAAGGTATCATTGATGAAAAAGAGTCTGATGTTATTGAAAATATTCTCAATCTTGACAATATAAAAGTAAGTGAAGTTTTAACACCGAGAAGTGTTGTGTTCGCATTGGATGAGAATATGAAAATAAAAGATGTAATTAAATCACAGCCGGCTATTTTTAAATTTTCCCGTATACCTATCTACAATGGCTCACTAGAAGATGTAACAGGTTTAGTGCTTACAAAAAAAATCTTTAAACAGGCACTTGAAGATGATTCTGTGCCTCTTTCTGCAATCAAAAAAGAGATGTTTTCCATTAATGAAAACATACCGGTAAGTAAGGCACTTGACCTGCTGATATCAAAAAAAGATCATATGTTCTTAGTCACTGACAATTATGACCAGACCGAAGGGATTATTACGCTTGAAGATTGTGTTGAGACGATTTTAGGTGTTGAGATTATGGATGAAAGTGATACAACAGAAGATATGCGTGAACTTGCAAAAAGAAAAATGAAATTACGCCGCAAAGCAAAAGAGAGCGAATAAAAACGCTCTTTCTTTTGTATAACTCTTTACATGCCCGGAATTCTAGGAATTTTACCAAGTTTAGAGTTACGACAGTAAAGCCCCCAACCTTTTTTTAGCCAGTGACCGATAATAGGTAATGGCAGCATAAAAGCACGTTTTTCATCTCTGTAAACAAATGCTGCTCCATTCCCTGTATCCATAACACATAAAATATTCAAATGCTCATGATAGCCTTTGAAATCACTGCCTCCGTTGTCACGCTGCTCAATATTATGTGCTGTGTTTTTTGCCATAACTTCAGCAACATGTCCCTGTTTTGCTCTCCAGTCATATCCTTCAAGTGCAGCAACATCACCTATAGCATAAATGTTACTCATGGAACCATCATCATTTAAAACACAGGAATAATCATCTGTTTTTACAAATCCGGCATCATTTGTCGGCAAATCTGACTTTTTAATCACATCATGCCCATCACCTGCTGGGATAAACATGGTGAAATCTGATTCGAGCTTACTTGCATCTTCGAAGACTATGCCATCTTTTTCAAACTGTTTTATTTTTTTGCCAAAATGCTGTTTTATACCTAATTTGCCAAACATTACATCCATCATCTTTAGCGCCTGTGGACCCATACGTTTGCCAGGCTCTGCCATTGGAGCAAAAAATGTCAGTTCATATTTGTCTCTGATTCCTTTTGCTTTGAGCATATTATGTACATTAAAGAGCAATTCAAATCCAGGACCGCCGCGAACGGCAGAACTGTCTTTTGGATTGCCTCCAAAGCCCATACAAATTTTACCGCTGCCTTTTTCTATAAGGGCATCAAGCGCATCTCTAATTTGGAGTGCCTGCTCTGGGGCACCGCAGATTGAGAGTGTATTTTCTATGCCGGGTGCTTTCATTTTTGCAGCACCCATTGCAATTATGAGATAATCATAATCATTGATAACCTCTCCACCTGCTAACGTGACAGTGTTGTCAGCTTTTGAAATTTCATCTACATCATTAATAATGAGTTTAAATCCATGAGCACGTTGTAACTCTTTTAAATCAACGCAGACATCTTGAAATTTACTCTCATGTGTGGGTATCCAGATAGAAGTAGGATAGATATAAAAATAGTCTCTGTTGCTTACCAGAGTAACATCATAATCCATTTTTCTTAAGTATGATGCAGCATCAACTCCGGCAAATCCACCACCTAATATAAGTACTTTTTTCATATTTCAACCTTTTATTTGTTCAAATTATAAGAAATATTAGCCTAGTTGATGTTAAAAATAGATTAAACATGCTATTTTTATCGTCAATTTTACAAGAAGTCTATCTTTTATTTATAAAGTATACCGCAAGCATGCTGATAAGTCCACCGACAATTATATGTAACTGTAAGGGCTCAGCTAAAATCAGCCAGGCACAAATCAGGGCAAAAAACGGCACTAAAAACATAAAAGAGCTTGTCTTTTGACTGCCGAGTTTTCCGCTTGCAATAAAGAAGATAGTTGTTGCGACTGTTTGGCCTAAAATTGCAAGATAAATCAGGGCAATCCAAAATTTTGCACCCTGAGTAAAAACAGCACCAAGGTCTGAGTTGTAAGCATATAAAAAACTCAAGAATGTGGCAATCAGTGAGATAAAAAAGCTGTAATGCACAGGATGAATATGCTTTTGGGAGTGTTGTGAGAGTAGAGTAACACCTGCCCAGATTAGAGCACAGAGTAGGAAGTAAATATTTGAACCGTTTAAAAATTGCGAAAAATTATTAAGCTGCAGTAAAATATAACCACCGATTAATCCGAGTAAAAGACCAAAAT
>JAMORM010000078.1 GCA_027063585.1 Sulfurimonas sp.
TAAAGGAGCATCTCTATAGATTTCTTCTTTAAAACCTTCAGGCACAAAATATTTTCTGTCAATTTTTTCAAAAGCTTTTATAATACGAGGTGTTTTTAATACCCCCGAATTTTGCATACTTTGAATCAGTTCTTCATTTGTTTTCATGTTTTTTCCTTTTATAGTTACGGTTTTATAGCTATGTTTAAAAATCCCTCAGGTTGCATACTTGTGGCGAGCATCACACTGTTGATGTCAATATGTTCAGTCCAAGTTGAAACTTTTTGATGTTCTTCAAGCAGCCAAAACTTCTCAATCTCTTTTGCCAAAGGCAGGTATGTATAGAGTTGCGCAAGAGTTTCGTTGAGTGCTTCTTTTTGCTTAAATATATCGGGATGTTTATTTAGAAGAGGACGTGTTTCTTCTATGGCGTGTATTCCAATAGACAAACCGAGTTCTCTAAAAGCAAGACGATACTGCGGGGGATAATTGAGTGTTTGAGTGTGGAGAAATTCTTCTAATCCTCTTTGTGCAGCATCTAGCAGAGAAAGGAGCAGTTCTTCAAGCGGTAGTTTGTAAAATACCATCAATTGAGCAACTTTTCCTGCATCACTCATAAGACCGCCTATGCCTAAAGAGTCGGCTGTCTCTAGCGGCATCATTGTATACATTTGGGATGCTTCTTCAATCTCTGTGAAAAGATCTGCATTTTCTCCCAAAGCAGATGCCGTT
Organism: Sulfurimonas sp.; assembly: GCA_027063585.1. Classification (GTDB taxonomy): domain Bacteria; phylum Campylobacterota; class Campylobacteria; order Campylobacterales; family Sulfurimonadaceae; genus Sulfurimonas. The sequence continues at coordinate 712 of JAMORM010000078.1, forward strand.
GCACTAAGCTGTAAATATGTTATATAGGCATCAAGAGCATCATGCTGTCCCATGGAACTTACCAAAGGGCGGGAAAGATCCGTGCTCATTTTCCAATACATTCGTTTGGAACCGTCAGGCATTTTGTAAGTAAAGGCTTTGTGCGCAGTTTTTGCAAGTTCAACTGCCCAGCGGATATACTTGACCTCTTTTGTCACATTGGCAGTCTGACTTAATGCATGTATCCACTTTGTAAGATAATGAAAATATTGCCCGTCTCTATCCCACTCTTGTTTCTCATCATAGGGTTCATTTGGAGCACGTTCTATCCGTGGCTTACCGATGCGCAAACCTCCGATTGTCGGATGTTCTTTGCAGTTTGTATCATCCAAATTACTGATACAGCCTTTGCGAGAGTCTTCGGGATGGTATTTGCCAAGAACCGAATGAACCATGTCAATAAGTAACAGTGCCATTTTTTTGTAGTGTTGATTATTTGTTTGGCGGTATAATTGTAAAAAATTGCAAACGGCAAAAGCGTCTGTCCACAAATAACGCTTGGCAGGCTTTTTGAAATCTGTTAAGCCCGTTCGATGAGCAAATGAATTTATAAGAGATTCGCAGGTTATATTATTGTTTTTCATGGTTTTTTACAATTATAGCAACTTTTACCAAATAATCAAGGATTAAATTTATCTGTAATAAAGTATTCTTGCCATATCATAGTGAAAAGAATTTAAAAAGGAAAAATTATGAAATTAGATAACACAGTTATAATCGTAGCAGATTTAGGGGAATTAAAAGCGTACAAAACAGTAAAGCATGAAGATATTTACAACAATGAACTGAAAATTAATTACTCTTTGGAATTGATTGATGCTGAGGATTTTATTGAAGGCAGAAAAAAATTGCATGAACTTAAAAGCGATGCAAACGGAAGAAGAAATCATGGTACAATTGAAGAACTAAATGTTGAAGAAGAAATTGAAAAAAGAACACTTAAAGAGGTAGCGCAAGATATCAATACAATCGTGCAGCAGACAAATCCAAAATCTCTTTTCTTGGCATTTCCAAAAGAGTCAAATAAAGAACTGATAGAGAATCTAAGTCAAGAAACAAAGGCTGTTTTGAAAAAGAATTTGGAACGAGACTTGGTAAAAGCAGACAAAGAAAAGATACTTGCATATTTTCTTTAATGGCAGCCAAGCGTAATAAGAAAGAAACTTTTAGCAGATATAGAGTTAAATAAGTATATAATCTGATAAAAATAGTAAATGGTTCCAATGAAAAAGTTTCAAGAGTTGCGCAAAAAGTCAAATATATTTAACTATAAAAGCTATGAAATTATAGAAAATGAAGAGAAAATTATTCTGAAATTTCATTATCAGCTGGATGAAGAAGGTAAAATTACCGACTTTTTTCATCAGCTCTCACTTGATAAAAATGAAAAAAATTCTACTGATTTTTCCATGGAAAATATTGTTTTTCATATCGGCATGGCAGAAGCGATAAGCTACTATAAAATTGCCGTGCCAAAAGAATTTGTCATAGAATGCGGTACTTTGACTGAAGCACAAAAATTGTGGTTTACAAAGCTTTATTTTAACGGTTTGGGAGAGTTTATTTATTTGAACTCTATTGATGTGAAACAGGATGAACTGGTACATTTTACCTCTACATGTAACGATAAAACATTTGACAAAATATCTTTAAAAACGCAGGAAAATATCATTATCCCGATTGGCGGAGGAAAAGATTCACTTGTAAGTTATGAGCTTTTAAAAGATGAATTTCCTGATGCTTTTATGTTCTCAATGAACCCGATAGTTGCTTCAAGGGAGATACTCAAAAAACACCCAGAACATGCTATAGAGTTAAAAAGAGAGTTGGATTTAGAAAAGATTTTAGACTTTAATGAACGCGGCTACTTAAACGGGCATATTCCTTTCTCTTCTATTGTCGGATTTATTTCTATATGGTTGGGGTTGCTGTATAAAACCAGGTATATTGTTCTTTCAAACGAATCAAGTGCCAATGAAGAAAATATTATTTATAACGGACAAAAAATCAATCATCAATACTCAAAATCCATAGAGTTTGAAAATGATTTTCGAGAGTACATCAGCAGTTTTATAACAGATGATGTGGAGTATTTCAGTTTTTTACGTCCTTTGGATGAAATACATATCGCCCAGCTTTTTTCCACCTTTGCAAAAGAGCACTTTTTTACATTTCGAAGTTGTAATGTCGGCAGCAAACGTAATGAATGGTGCGGAAAATGTCCAAAATGTCTTTTTACCTATATAATGCTGTGTAATTACATAGATGATAAAACTTTGCAAAAAATATTTGGCAAAGATATGCTTGATGATGCTGCGTTGCAAGAACTTTTTGACGGACTCTCACAAAGTGATGCTGTCAAACCTTTTGAATGTGTCGGGACTTATGATGAGGTGAATTATGCTTTGAGTAAAAAATATCACTCATATAAAAAAGATGAATTGCCCGCCCTTTTAAAAAACTACAAGCCTAAAGATATAAATTATGACTTACATGTAAACTATGACGGAGAAAATAATTTGCCTGCAAAATTTAAAGAGAACCTTAAAAGCCATGTTGAAAAACTTAATTTCTGACCTGCAGCAATATAAAAGCATCGGCGTTTTCGGTTTTGGCGTGGAGGGTAAATCATTTTATAATTTTGTGCAAAAATATCTGCCAAATACAGAGCTTATCATAATAGATAAAAAGCACTCTTCTTGTGATGAAAATTATTTGAACAAGTTAGATGAAGTAGAGTTAATTGTAAAATCACCCGGCATCTCTTTATATAATCTTGGCATTGATTACAAATCCTACAAATTTTCTTCCACAACAGAACTATTGCTCAAACATTTTAAAAATCAGATTATAGGAGTGACAGGAACAAAAGGAAAAAGTACGCTTGTCACACTTATTGATAGCTTGTTAAAAAATGCAGGTAAAAAGAGTGTTCTGTGCGGCAATATTGGTACGCCGGCTTTTGATATAGTTGAGAATATTGAGGATGACACTAAAATTGTTATGGAACTTTCATCACACCAGCTCTTACATGTAAACTATTCCCCGCATATTGCCATTTTGACAAATTTGTTTGAAGAACATTTAGATTACTATAAAGATGTAAATGAATACTATGGAGCAAAGTTTAATATTTTTAATCATCAAAATAAGGAAGATATTTTTATATATAATTTGCCAAAAAAGCTGACACATGGTAGGAATGTTTACGATAAGGAACTTGCATATAATGTGGAATTTAGCCTGCAAAATGGTTTTATTCACAAATCTACACTGCAAATACTTGAAATACTCAAAGAAATTTTAGTGCTGAATGATGCAGTCTATCTGCGAACAATACACGAGTTTAAAACACTGCCGCACAGGCTGGAATTTGTGCAAGATGTTAAAGGGGTTGCTTATATAAACGACTCAATCTCTACTATTCCCCAAGCCACCATTGAGGCTGTGAAAATTTTAAAAAATGTAGATACCCTCATACTCGGTGGTAACGATAGAGGCGTGCATTATGATGTGCTGATAGATTTTTTACAAAAAAGTGATATTGATAATATTATACTTTTTTCAGATACGGGTAAGAAAATATATGATACTCTACATGTAAAAGAGAAACAGAAAAATATATTTTTGCAAAATAACTTGCAAGAATGTGTCAAAAAAGCCTATAATGTGTCTAAGAAAATAGTATTGTTTTCTCCCGCTGCTTCAAGTTTTAATGCATACAAAAACTTTGTAGAGAGGGGAGATGAATTTAAAAACCTTGTAAAAAATTTAAAAGGATAATATATGCCGTTTATTGATGTAAATGAAGAGAATTTTGAAGCAGTTTTAGCGAGAGAATTTGAGAAAGAAAAGTTTGTAATTTTGAAATTTGGTTCTCACTACTGTGATGCCTGCCAGATTATGGAGATGGAACTTGAGGAATTGTGTGACAGATTGACAAATGTTTCTGTGTTGAGCATAGACAGTGGGCTGTCACAAGGTTTGACACAACAGTTTTTTGTTGAAGAAATACCGACGACCGTGATTTTTAAAGAGGCAGAGAAACAACTCTTTTACAGAACAGGCATTACGCTTGCTGATGATATGATAGAGGTTATTTTAAAAGAGTGTTAAAAGCAGCTAGTGAAATTCTAGCTGTTTGTATTCATACTCTCTAAAAATTCTGCGTTTGTAGGTTTTTTCCCCATAGTGTTATAGATAAATTTCAATGCTTCAACTTCATTGTCTTGTTTATGTAACATCTGGCGAAGAATAAATACTTTTTGAAGTACTTCAGGACCAATGAGAAGTTCATCTTTACGCGTTCCTGATTTTAAAATGTCAATAGCAGGGTATATACGTCTGTCTGCAATTTTTCTATCAAGAACAACTTCCATATTACCCGTACCTTTGAACTCTTCAAAAATTACTTCGTCCATACGACTTCCCGTATCAACAAGCGCAGTGGCAATAATCGTTAAGCTTCCACCGTTTTCAATGTTACGGGCTGCTCCAAAAAAACGTTTTGGTTTATGAAGGGCATTTGCATCAACACCACCAGAGAGTACTTTACCACTTGAAGGTGTTACTGTGTTGTACGCACGGGCAAGTCTCGTGATAGAATCAAGTAAAATAACAACATCACGACCAAGCTCAACCCTACGTTTTGCTTTTTCTATTACCATTTCGGCAACTTTTACATGGTTTTTTGCAGGCATGTCAAAAGTTGAGCTGTAAACCTCTCCTTTAACACTTCTTTCCATGTCTGTTACTTCTTCAGGGCGTTCATCTACAAGTAAAACCATCAAATCGACTTCTGCATGATTTGTCGTGATACCGTGCGCTATCTCTTTTAATAGTTCTGTTTTACCAGATCTTGGCGGCGCAACAATCAAACCGCGTTGCCCTTTTCCGATAGGACAAAAAAGATCCATCATGCGACCTGTTAAACCTTTTTCGCGGTATTCAAGTTTGAGTTGCTCTGTCGGGTAAAGTGGTGTCAGGTTTTCAAATAAAGGTCTTTTTTTGCTCTCTTCAGGAGGAAGGGAATTTACCGCCTCTATTTTTATAAGTGCGTAGTATCTCTCTTGATCTTTTGGAGGACGAACCTGACCTGTAACAACATCACCGTTTCTCAGCGCAAAGCGTTTAATTTGCGTGTTTGAAACGTAGGCATCATTGATACTTTCATTAAAACTTTGATCAATTGAACGGATAAAACCGTAGCCGTCTTGCATAATTTCTAAAATACCACTAAAAAGAATATAGCCGCCTTGCGCAGTTTGCGCTTTTAAAATTTCAAAAATAACATCTTGACGTTTGAGCTCATTTGGCTGTTCAACACCAAGCTGCGTTGCTATTTCAATAAGCTCGCCGATACTTTTCGTGCGAAGTTCTTCAACGCTTGAGCCCTTTACCGGTGTATGTGTTCTTGATTTTGAATTATTGTTTCTGTTATTATTATTCTTTGTATTTTTACGAGGTTGTGTAGAAGATGCATTTTCACTCATATGTATGACTGCCTTAACTGATTAGGATTGGGATTGTAGGAAAGATTAAAAGATACCTTGCGTATCTATCTTGTTAACGGAATTTTACAATAACTCTGGAGCAGTTGTCAAGTTTTTATGTTTTTAAGTTGGCAATAGTGTCTACAACAGCCGAAATCTCTACCTTTGCTTCACTTAAAGTTTTTTGTGTTCGCTCAGCCAATTTACGCACTTCATCGGCAACAACTGCAAAACCGCGTCCATGCTCACCCGCACGTGCTGCTTCTATTGCTGCATTTAAAGCCAGCAGATTTGTCTGCTGGGCTATGTCTGCTATGGTGTCAAGAACAGAAGAAATACCCTGACTTTGTGCCTGCAGGCTAGAGAGTTTTGTATCAAATTCAAAATTATCTTCTTCATGCGTAGATATATTTGATTTATAATCTGCATAATCTTTTTGAAGCTTGTTTTTTTCTTTGTGTATAGATTGTATTTTTTCTTGTAAATCTGTAATATTTTGCTTACATGTAAACTCTGAATCCTGGAGTTTTTCTTCTAAAATCTGTTTTTGTGAAATTAGAGTATTGTATTTATTTTGTAACGAATTATGTTGTTCTTTTGTCTCGTTTAATTGTGACTCATATTCATTTTTTAGTGAATTCA
>JAMORM010000079.1 GCA_027063585.1 Sulfurimonas sp.
GTGGCTATAGAGAGAGGGAAACGCCTGGCCCCATTCCGAACCCAGAAGCTAAGCCTCTCATCGCTGATAATACTGCAGGTTTCACTTGTGGAAATGTAGGTCGCTGCCTAGTTGATCAGTTTCTTTTCAATTATCCATTCATTTTTTATATTTTCCATATTAACTTTATTTAAACGTTCAAGATAATAATCTCTTGACACTTCTTTTGCCCCTAAAGATTTAAGATGTTGTGTCGGCACTTGACAATCTATAAAATCATATCCCCATACTTTTAAATGTTTTACCATGACAGCATAGGCTGCTTTTGAAGCATCATTTACATGGGCAAACATTGACTCTCCACAAAATACTTTTCCAATAACTAAACCATACAGTCCACCTACTAATTTACCATCTTGATAGCTCTCAATAGAATGGGCTATACCCATACCGTGAAGTACAGAAAATGCTTCTATTAAGTCATTGTTAATCCATGTACCGGATTGAGCTTTTCTTTTTGTGAAAGCACATTGTCTCATTACCTCTTCAAATTTTGTATCAAATTTATACTCAAATTTTTTCAAATTTTTTTTCAAGGAGCGTCTTAGTTTAAAATCGTCAAGTTCCATAATAAGCCGTGGATTGGTTGACCACCATAAAATAGGGTCTTGCTGTGAATACCAGGGGAAAATACCATTTTGATAGGCTCTTATCAGACGTGAAGGATTTAAATCTCCTCCCCAGGCAACAATACCATCTTCATTGGCATCAGTAGGATCAGGAAAAGAGAGTGAGTGCTTGTTAAGCTGGGGTATATACATTAAGCTTCTTTATATATATTTTTAAGCACATCATTTTCAACTAAGACTTCTACTTTACCACCATTTTTTAATTTTCCAAAAAGGATTTCATCACTGAGTTTGTTTGTAATATTATCTTTAATATATCTTTTAAGCGGTCTCGCTCCCATTTCAGGAGAGTATGTTTTTTCAGCTATCAATTGCATCGCTTCTTCGGATATATTTACTGTTATCTTTTTCTTTTTCAGTTCTTTGTTGAGCTCTGCAATGAATTTTTGTACAATTCCTTGAACTGTTTTATGGCTTAACTGCTCAAACTCAATAATAGCATCAAGTCTGTTTCTAAATTCAGGAGTGAAAAATGATTTGAGCTCTTCATTTTTTGAAATAGAGTCGTCTTTATTAAAGCCCATAACATTTCTGGCAGTTGCTCCTATATTGGATGTCATAATTAATATAACATTTTGAAAATCAGCTTTATACCCATTGTTGTCTGTGAGTGTGGCACTGTCCATAATTTGGAGTAAAATGTTAATAAGCTCAGGATGTGCTTTTTCAATTTCATCTAACAAAAGTACAGTGTATGGATGTTTCTTAATTGCTTCGGTAAGTAATCCACCCTGTTCATAGCCTACATATCCTGGAGGTGCACCGACCAAACGGCTGAGCGCATGTTTTTCCATGTATTCACTCATATCAAACTTTTCAAAATTAATACCCAATATCTCACTGAGGGCAATTGCAAGTTCTGTTTTACCTACACCTGTTGGACCTGAGAATAAAAATGAAGCTATTGGTTTATTTGCCGGTGTTAATCCTGCTTTTGAAATTTTTATAGCTTTAGTAACTGCTTCGACTGCTTTTTCCTGTCCGATAACTCTTTTTCTTAATTTATCTTCAAGATGTTGTAAAGATGCTGTTTCATTATGAGAAATTTTAGCATTGCTGATACCTACAATAGAAGCTATTGTTTTTTGAATATCATTTGCGCTTACTTTGACTTTTTTACCTTTTTTAAGGTGGAAAGATGCTGCTGTTTCGTCAATCAAATCTATTGCAATATCGGGTAAAAACTTGTCAGTAATATAGCGTTTAGACAAATCAACCGCTGTTTTTAATGCTTTATTTGTATATGTAACAGAGTGGTGTTTTTCATATTTCTTTTGTAGGCCTTTGAGTATTAAATAACTCGTTTTTTTAGAAGGTTCATTTATATCTATTTTAGAAAATCTTCTGCTAAGTGCTTTGTCTTTTTCAAAACCGTTTCTATATTCTGCAAATGTTGTAGCACCCATACATTTTATTTCACCTGATGCTAGTGCAGGTTTGAGCTGATTGGCTGCATCCATAGTACCGCTTGTGCTTCCTGCACCTATAAGTGTATGAATTTCATCTATAAATAAAATAGCCTTTGGTTCACGTTTAAGTTCATCCATGACACCTTTGAGGCGTTTTTCAAAGTCTCCTCTGTATTTAGTGCCTGCAAGCAGTGCACCTAAATCTAAAGCATAAAGTTGCGAATCTTTTATAATATCCGGCACAGTTCCTGCAGCAATTTGAAGTGCCAGCCCTTCAGCTATTGCAGTTTTACCGACACCAGGTTCACCAACTAAAATAGGATTATTTTTCTTTCTTCTGCAAAGTATTTGTGTAACTCTTTGGATTTCATTGTCTCTTCCTATTACAGGATCAATTTTTCCTTCTTTTGCTTTTTGAATGAGATTTATAGTGTATTTACTTAAATTTGATTCTTTATCTTCATTATTTTGAGCCATATCAGAGTGAGAAATTATTTCCAATACATCAAGTCGTGAAATTTGATATTTATTGAGCAGCGCATATGCAAAGGTATGTTCTTCTTCAAAAAGTGCAGCGAGTAAATCGCCGATATCTGCATTTGTTTGTCCTGATGATTGTACATGGCGTACCATTTTATCTATAAGACGTGAAAGTGCGACACTCTCATAAGGATCTTGCTCTATATTTGAGGGTAGAACTTCCATATTTTTTTTGATATATTCGCCAAGCTCTTCTTTCATTTTTGATACATTGCCGCCACATGCTTCTATGATTGCAATACCTTCTTGTGAACTTAATAAAAGGTAAAAAATATGCTCAATAGTCAGGTATTCATGGTGGAGCTGCTTTGCAAAAATGATAGATTTTTGAAAAATATCGTTTAATGATGAACTTATCATATTATTCTTCCTCCATTGTGGCTTTTAGCGGAAAGCCGCTGTCTTTTGCTTTACGCCTTACCTGCATTATCTTTGTTTCAGCTATTTCATATGTGTACACGCCGCATAAGCCTCTGTCGTTTTTATGAACTTCAAGCATAATATCTTGAGCCTGCTCATAACTTTTATGAAATATACTCATGAGTATATCGACAACAAAATCCATAGATGTATAATCATCATTGAGTAAAAATACTTTGTATTTTTTAGGATATTTGAGTGCTGTTTCTTCGTCTATTTCTAAATGTGTATTTGTTGCCATATTCTCTACTCTGCTGCTTGTGAAAAGTCATTTATGATCTCTTGAGGATTTTCAAGCCCGATGGAAATTCTAATAAGACCATCGGTGATGCCTAGAAATTTTCTTGTATTTTCATCAAAATCACTATAAATTGTTGATGCCATATGAAGGGCAAGTGTTCTTGAATCGCCTATATTTGCAGTAATAGTTGCCAATTTTGTTTTTCTCAGGAAGTCATAAGCTCTCTCTTTTGTCTGCATGTCAATGGTAAGGAGTGTTCCGCATCCATATTGAAAATTTTCTTTATATCTTGTGTGGTGCGGATGCGATTTTAAACACGGATGGTTTACATGTAAGCCGTTTTTTACAAGTTCCAATGCAATGATTTCAATATTTTTTACAATTCTCGGAAGTCTGAGAGGAAGTGTTTCAAGACCAAGCATTGTTTGATAACTTGCATGAGCATTAGCGCTCATACCGAAATCTCTTAAAGCCCTTTTTTTGGCATTTAGAATAAGTGCCATTTTACCTGCACTTTTGATAAAATTTGCCAAAAATTCAAAACGCTGTGTTTTAAATTTATCATCTTTTTCATTAATTGCACGAAAAACTGCACATCCACCTAAGGCTGATGAATTACCGGAGATGATTTTTGTTGTAGAGTAAACTGTAATGTCGGCACCTAGTGCTAAAGGAGAAACACTTAGAGGGGTAATGGTATTGTCAACTATTAATGCAACATTTTTGTTTTTTGCAATAGTAGCAATTTTTTTAATGTCAGGAAGTCTCATATTTGGATTGCCAACACTTTCTAAAAAAATTATTTTTGTATTATCATTTATGCTATTTTCTATATTTTCAAATTCGTCAACATCAAAAAAATGGGTTTTTATACCAAATCTACTGAGGGTTTCATCAAAAAGTGAATATGTTCCGCCAAAGAGTCCTCCAATGCTAATAATCTCATCTCCTTGGGAGATTAAAGACATAACAGCAAGTGTTGTTGCTCCCATGCCAGAACTTGTTGCAACTGCTCCTATACCACCATCCATATCAGCCATAATAGATTCGAGTTTTGCTGTTGTAGGGTTTCCCATTCTTGAGTAGAGTGGTTTTTTTACACTGCCATTGAAAATTCCTTCGGCTGTTTCTGGACTTCCATAAGCAAAAGAGGCAGAGGATATAATGGCGGGAGATATTGTACCTTCTTTACTTCCAACGCTTTGTACAAATTTCGTGCAATAGTTTTCAAATTTATTCATAGTGACATACCTTTTAATTGTAGATAAATTATAGCTAATTTGAGATAATACTTATCCTATATACTTTAATTATGCTAGAATTATAAAGAAGAAATTTATTAATTAATATCAGGAAATAAAAAATGGACAACCAAACAACTTTAAATAAACTTAGTGAAAAAGTTTCATATATTCTTCAAGAATACCATGCAATGAAAGGTGAAAATGAGATGATGAGAAATGAAATTGTGACGCTGAAAGCAGATTGTGAATTAAAAAATCAAGAAATTGAAAAACTTCATGAAGAAAATGCAAAAAAAGATATTGAAATAGAAGAAATAGTTAATAAAATAGAAAGTATTTTAGGTTAATTATAAAATGAGTAAAAAAATTGGACTACATATCGGAGGACGCAGATTTGATGTTGATGTAGAAGAAAGATTTGCCAATTTTTTACAAAAACAGATGTTAAAAGATTTTAATATGGAAGGCAATAATGACATCAAAATATTATTGCAGGCTTATGTACGAAAAAACCATGATTTGTATATACAAAACCAAAAAGTTGAAGAAATATTGGAAAAAATGGAAGAATAAACTCCATTTTATAATTATATAAGTTATAAGTGCTATAATTTCACCCTCTTAATAACAGAGATGGTGTGCGCTCGTAGCTCAGCTGGATAGAGTACTGGTTTGCGGTACCAGCGGTCACACGTTCGAATCGTGTCGGGCGCACCATTACTTCTTACAGCTTTTCCAATATTAAATATTCTCAATAAACATTTTATTTTACGATTTATAATTATAGTAGTAGTAATCTTTTGTTTATACAAAAAAAGATTATAATACATTTATAGTTTTAAGGAGAAATGATGAAAATTCAAAAATTTTTATATCTGAGCGTAGCACTGCTGCTTTCAACTACATTATTCGCGACTGAAGTAAGTGATGAAGAAGATGCTTCACGTGCTCATATTGAAGCAAAGCATCATAAAGAGGGTAATCTTTATATTGTTGCTAAAGGGCTAATAAGTATGGGTGATACTTATACGGAAGAGGCAACAAATACAGAGCCTGAAGCGAAATTAAAAGGGGATACAGGACAAGGTTTCGGTATTGATCTTGGATATCGTTTAGGATATGGTTTTGCAACAGAATTTGATTTTTCTTATGCACATACAACAGTCACAAAATCTGTTTCAGGAGAAGCTGATGTGCGTGCGGGAGCTGATTATTACAGTTACGGTATTGATTTACTTTATGGGTATCATTTGAATGAAGAGATTGTTGTATTTGCAAAAGTGGGCTGGGAGATTGAGAAAGAGAAAATTTCTGCTTTTGGCATTAATGGAACCAATGACGGATTTGCTTATGCTGCAGGTTTAGAATATGGTCTTTCTCAACAATGGGCTCTTGTTGGAGAATATGAAGGTTCTTTGATAGACGGTCCTCGTGGTAACAATGTATTTGCCGGCGTAAGCTATACTTTCTAGAGTATAAAATTTTATGTGTGAACTGGAAGTATCTGGTTCTTGCATAAATATATTTCTATCTCCTTATCGCTTAACTGGATAAAGCAGTCCCCTCCTAAGGGATAGCTCGTGGTTCGAGTCCACGTAGGGAGACCAAAATAAAGGCTTTTAGCTTGAAATACTTTTTACTTTTTTTTCTATTTTTTTTACCACTGAATGCACAAATAAAAAAGTATAAACTTACTCCAATAAACACATTACATGTAAACAATCAAAAAATAAAAATACTTGATGCGAAAGAATTGTGTTTTGATAATAAAAAAGGGATCTCTTTTCATGAAATTTCAGACCTTGTTTATGCAAACGGTTTTGTATATTTTGTAAGCGATCAAGGATATTTGTATAAGTTTTTTATGAATATACAACAGAATAAAATTAGTAGTTTAAAATATTTAAATGCGTATGTTTTGAAAAATAAAAAAAAAGAAATACTCTCGAAGAAAAAAAGAGATGCGGAAGGTTTAGCTCTATATAAAAATAATCTACTTATATCATTTGAGAGAAAACAAAGAATAAATCTTTATTCAAAAGACGGTATCAAAATAAAAAAAATAAAAATCCATTCATATTTACAGAATAAAAAAAATTTTATTAGTAAAAACAAAGGACTTGAATCTGTAGCATTTAATGAAAAATATGGAGTTGTAACAGCACCGGAATTGCCGCTGAAAAATACCAATGAAAAATATCATACACTTTATACCAGAAACAACAGATTTAAATTTATAGCAAACGGCAGTATCGTCAGTTTAGAGTTTTTTGATAAAG
>JAMORM010000080.1 GCA_027063585.1 Sulfurimonas sp.
AAAGTATCACCTGCACCGAGTAAAACTTTTTTGCCTTCCTGTTGGTATTTGTAAGCGAGTTTTGCAATAGTGGTTGTTTTTCCGGCACCGTTTACACCGACTATGAGTTCTACAAAAGGCGGTGTGAATTCCGGTTCTTTGTAAGAGGTATATGCTAATGTTGCCAAAAGTTTGGAACGTAAAACTTCACGTGTGATTTTGTTCTGATAAATTTCATTGAGTATGATCTCAACCAAAGCATATTCAACATCCGCTTCAAGTAGAATATCTTCAAGCTCATCTTTAGTAAAGGTAACTTTTTTCTTTGGAGCGACTGTTTTAATCGCTTCAACAGTTTTGTTGAGAGATTTTTTTATAAAACCGAACATTATTATATACCTAAAGCTTTTTTGATGTCACTTTCGATAAATTCTTCTTCCGTTGCTCCTTGATAGTAGTTGATGATTTTTCCATCTTTATAAAGTACCATAAGAGGAATACCGAAATCTCTTCCTAAATTTAATTGTTTAGCTACCGCATTTATGAGACGCATATTTTCACTTGAATTGACAAGCGTATAATTAGCATTATGTTGTTTTCTAAACTCTTCAAGTTTTTCATTCGGTATATTATTTTCAACTGTTATGCCTAAAACGATTAATTTGTCTTTGTATTTTTTTTGTAGTGAAGCAAGATGTGATGCTTCTGCCTGACAGGGTGGGCACCAGGTTGCAAATATATCATAAATGACTACTTTGTCTTTGGCGTCTTTGAGTTTGAGACCATTGTCTGTTTTTTTAACAACAAACTGTTTATTATCAAGTGATGTTAAAACTATTTCATTTGTCGCAAGTAAAGAGTTTGCTTCTTGTGTACTCTTTTCTTTTTCCTTTGAACAGCCTCCAAAAAGTAAGCCGATTGTCAGTAAAGTTGTTAAAAGTGGAATTTTTTTCATAGAGTTTTTTGCCTTTGTTTGTGTATAATATGTAAAATTATAGCGATAAAGATTTAATATGACTCTTACAAAAAATAGTTTTAGGCAAATATGTCTTAAAAAGATAAAAAAATCCTCACGTCATAACAAATTTTATAAGAATTTTTTGATTAATAATGCATTGTTAAAAGAGTTAGAGCATGTTAAGAATAAAAAAAGATTAAAAATTTTGTTTTTTTACCCGTTACCATATGAAGCAGACATCCTCAAAACCTTGAAAAAAATGAGAGAGAAACATGATGTTTTTGTGCCATTTATGCAAGGCGAAAGTTTTAAAATGGTACCATTTAGATTACCGCTTAAGAAAAAAAAATTTGGTATTTTTGAAGCGGGAAATACAATAAAAAATTATAATGAAATTGATATAGCCATAGTTCCAGCAGTGGGAGTTGACGGTAATTTACAAAGAATTGGTTTTGGAAAAGGGATGTATGATCGTTTTTTTGCAAAATTAAAAAAGAAACCATATACTATTTTTGTACAACCGGAACTTTGTTACACACATCAATTGATATGTGACGCATACGATGTCTCTTGTGATGTGCTGATAACTCCCGGTAAAACAGTGCGAAAACTTGGCTAAGGTCTAAACAAAAAAGGTTTATAAGATGTTCAATGAAATACTACTTGGTGGTGTAATTGCCACGGTGAGTGGAGTGGTAGGATTTCTCATCTCTAAAAAAATAACCGGTGCAAATTTTGACGTATATGTAGAACAGGCAGTTGCCAAAGCAAAAGCCATTGAAAATGAGGCACAAACACTTCTTGAACGTGCAAAACTGAAGTCACGTGAAATAGAACTTGAAGCACAAAAAGTGTTTGACAGCGCCAAAGAGCGTGCACGTGCGGATTTTTCTCAAAGAGAAGATGCACTTATACGAAAAGAACAAAGTTTTGAACGTTTTAAACAGGATGAAGAGAAAAAAATTCAGACAGAATTAAACAATATAAAAGCACAAAAAGTTAATTTAGAGAGAAATGAAAAATCACTTACTTCACTGAAGAAAAGATATGAAGAAAAAATAGACGAAGCTGTGCATACGATAGAACACAGTGCAGGAATGACACAAGAAGAGGCTAAAAATGTTCTTCTTGAAAAAATAGAAGAAAAAGCGCGTGGCGAGATAGCGCATATTGTACGAAAATATGAAAATGAAGCAAGAGAAGAGGGTGAACGCAAAGCTAATTTTATTTTAGCACAAGCAACGAGCCGTTTTGCCGGAGAATTTGCATCTGAGAGACTTACCAATCTTGTTCATTTGGACAGTGATGAGCTAAAGGGTCGTATTATTGGCAAAGAAGGGCGTAATATTAAAACACTTGAGACCTTGTTAGGTGTTGATATAATTATAGATGACACGCCTAATGCCATTCTTGTAAGCAGTTTTAATCTGTACCGCCGTGCTATTGCAACGAAAACACTGCAGTTATTAATTGAAGATGGAAGAATTCAACCGGCACGAATAGAAGAGATATTTAAAAAAGTCTCGGATGAATTTGAGTCTAAGATTCTTGCCGAGGGTGAAGAGTTAATTGCCGAGATGAACATTGGCGTGATGCATCCCGAACTTATGAAACTACTGGGAAGACTGCGATACCGTGCGAGTTATGGACAAAATGCACTTGCTCATACACTTGAAGTTGCTCACTTGGCAGGCATAATGGCCTCAGAAATGGGAGGAGATCCTATTTTGGCAAAACGTGCAGGACTTTTACATGATATAGGCAAAGCATTGACACATGACATGGACGGAAACCATGTGGATTTAGGTGCGGAAATTTGTCGCAGATATAATGAAGATGAAGTTGTAATAAACGCCATTTATGCGCATCACGGACAGCAAGAGATACACTCTATAGAATGTGGTGCGGTTTGTGCTGCAGATGCACTCTCAGCAGCACGTCCGGGTGCGAGACGAGAAGTACTGGAGAGCTTTTTAAAGCGTGTAACAGAAATAGAAGAGATTGCATCACATCATAGCGGTGTCAAACAGGCATATGCAATCAATGCAGGTCGTGAAGTAAGAGTAATTGTAAATGCAACTTTGGTTAATGATGATGAATCAATTTTAATGGCGAGTGAAATTGCTAAAGAAATAGAAGCTAGAGTGCAGTATCCAGGAGAAATCAAGGTGAATGTTATTCGAGAGAGTAGAGCGGTAGAGTTTGCTAAGTAAAGTAGGAAAACCTACTTTACAAACTTGTCAATAGTAACAACAATAGCGCCTCTCAAATCACCCATTTTATAGTGTTTTGCTTTATCTTGGGGATATCTTTCATCAATCGCACGCTTGAGAGCTGCATTTGTAATATCACCATGACATTTTAAACAGACCTGTTTGTTTATGACTAAAGGTTTGTAATATTTGTATGTTTGTGCATCTACCTTTTGAACAATTTGTTTAGGTAGTATTACATGTAAACTTTGTAACTTTTCAAGAGATGCTAAAACCTCTTTTTCACTACCTTGAGGTTGATTTACCGGGTTTCTGTATTTTGTACTGATTCTTTTTATGCTGACACCTTTTGGCAATTTTTTGTTTACAATTTCTGTCAATGTATATGCTTCTTGTGAACAAAAATCAAGTGCTTTCATGGGACCACCTGCTTTCATATTCTTTTTCATGTTTGAACCGAGTGTTTTTAACAGCAGTAGAGAACTTTTTTTGCCAATTTTAATGACATTTTGGAATTGCTTGTCCTGTTTTGCTTGCTGGGGTGCTCCAAGGAGCAGTGAACTGCCTAGTGTTATAAATCCTATTGATTTTAAAATATTCATTAAATCCTCCTAAATTAGATTTTTCTTTAAACAATTATAGCAAGACTTAGAATAATTTAATACAACATGGAGTATAATTGCGACAATATTTAAAGACAAGGGAGCACACCTATGGGTGAATTGTTTACTTTTTTCGGACTTATCTCAGAAGATAGAACGTTTATTTTTATGAGTCACATGTTGCTATCAGCTGGTATAGCTTTAATTTTAGCGCGAGTAGCGATGTCAAATTTACAGCTTGTACCTAAGGGAACGCAAAACTTAATGGAAGCATACGTGCAAGGTGTATGGTCTATGGGTACAGATGTTATGGGTAGATTACATGCTCGTAAATATGTTGCTTTAGTAGCAACTTTAGGTTTGTTCATAGGAGTTGCCAATATTATTGGTATTATTCCGGGATTTGAAGCACCAACTGGAATGTTGGAAATGCCTTTAGCACTTGCTTTGACAGTATTTGTATATTACAACTTTGTTGGAATTAGAGAGCATGGTCTGCTCCACTATTTAAAACATTTCCTTGGACCTGTTTGGTGGTTATACTGGTTAATGTTCCCAATTGAAATTGTATCTCATATTTCTCGTATTGTTTCTCTTACCTTCCGTCTCTTTGGAAATATAAGTGGAGATGATATGTTCTTAATGGTAATCTTAATGCTTGCTCCGTGGATATTGCCAATTATTCCATTTGCACTATTGTCATTCATGGCATTATTGCAGGCATTTATTTTTATGATGCTTACATATGTATACCTGGGCGGTTCATTACTTGTTGATGAGACTATCTAGTTTTCAATAATGCAAAAAGATATCTATGAAAAAATTATAGGCTTTTTGCTTGGAGCATCATGGGCGGTTGTGCTTTTTGGTGCTCTTCTTACATTTAAAATATTTATAAACTTTGGGATTATCGTAGCGATTTTTTCCACTGTAACATTTATATTTATTTCTCTCTTTCTTATTCTTGCAATAGATGCTTTTTTAGTAAATAAACAAAGATTGCAAGAAGCTAAAAAACAGACAAAAATCTTAGAAAAAATCTACGCTAAACATATAAAGTAAATCTAAAATCTATAACTCAATACTAATCGCGTGTCAGTGATTTTAAAATGTGCTATTAAAGTGTGTTCAAAATCAAAAATAGTGTTTGCATACGATAAAATAAAGGCAATTTTTGACTCTGTCTTTGATTTATAGGCAAGGTTGATTGCCGGAATAGACCGGTTATATGAATCCATTCTGTCAAAATTGATTTTGATATTATCTTTGGCAACTAGTGGCGTTGCAATTAAAATAGCTGTGAAAATGAATTTGGCTAAATTTTTCATAATTTTCCCCTCCTTACATGTAAACAAATACATATAAAACTGTAAAATTATGATAGATACAGAAAAAATGCAGTATATAAATACATTTGGCAGTCTGGCGATCTCAGGTTTGAGACCCATAACTTTCCGAACTTACTTCACAGTAAGGTTGGCTTTTTCAATATTTATCAATACATATATTATACCCAAATAAAATTTCAATTGCAAGTTTTGTGTTTCATAACGTCTTTTAAAGTATAAATTGGGTAAAATAAGAGTAATTAATTTATTTTTCACAAGGAAATTTATGTTTGAAGTAGTTATCGGTCTTGAAGTCCACGTACAATTAAATACAAAAACAAAACTTTTTTGCTCGTGCCCTACGAGTTTTAATCATAAACAAAATACAAACACCTGTCCGACATGTTTGGCTCTTCCGGGTGCACTTCCTGTTTTAAACAAAGAAGTAGTGCATAAATCTATAATGCTTGGGACGGCTATTGATGCTACGATTAACAGAATCTCTTATTTTGACAGAAAATCATACTTTTATCCGGACTCTCCGTCTTCTTATCAAATTACACAGCTTTATACTCCTATAGTCGAGCATGGAAAACTCCAAATAGATTTTGAAGACGGCAGTAATAAAACTATTCGTGTAAACCGTGCACATATTGAAGCGGATGCAGGCAAGAACATCCATGATGGTGATATTTCAAAGGTTGATTTGAATCGTGCGGGAACACCGTTGCTTGAAATCGTGAGTGAACCTGATATGCGAAATGCCGAAGAAGTGACTCTTTACTTAAAAAAACTGCATTCGATTATACGTTATTTGGATATTGGGGATGCTAACATGCAAGAAGGCTCTTTTCGCGTTGATGTAAATGTATCTATTCGTCCTCAGGGTGATGAAAAACTTTATACACGTGTTGAGATTAAAAACATCAACTCATTTAAATTTATTCAACGTGCGATAGAAGTTGAAGTGGCTCGACAAGTAGAAGCATGGGAAGACGGAACGTATGATGAAGAGATTGTTCAAGAAACTCGTCTTTTTGACCAGGTAAAGCAAGAGACTCGTTCTATGAGGGGTAAAGAAGAAGCAGCTGATTATAGATATTTTCCTGAACCTGATCTGCTCAAATGCGTCGTAACAGATGAGATGTTGGCAAAATATACAAAAATTCCTGAACTGCCTGATGCAAAAAAAGAGCGTTTTGTAAATGAATACGGGATGAATGATTACAATGCAATGGTTATTACTTCTTTGGTTGAGACGGCAAATTTCTTTGAGGCAATGATGGAAGAAGACGGTGTGAGCGCAAAAACGGCTACAACGTGGTTGACAGTGGAATTACCTGCCCGTCTTAAGGGTGATATGAACATTACAAATTCTCCGGTTGATGCGAAAAAACTCGGTTTTTTAGTAAAAAGAATAGATGATAAAACTATATCCGGAAAAGCTGCTAAAGAAGTTCTTGATTTTTTGATGGAAAATGAGGCAATGGATATTGATGGAGCTATTGAGAAACTCGGATTAAAACAGGTAACGGACACTGGTGCAATTGAAGCAATGTGTGACGATATAATTAATGCCAACCAAGATAAAGTCGAGCAGTATAAAGGTGGAAAAGAGAAACTTTTTGGTTTTTTTGTCGGTCAGGTAATGAAAGCA
>JAMORM010000081.1 GCA_027063585.1 Sulfurimonas sp.
GCATTTTTGGCCGGTGCCATTGGTATACCGCTTGGAATGCTCGCAGGTATCTACATCAGAGAATATGGCAGAGGAAAATATGCAGAGTTCATTAGAGATTTAAGCGATATTATGATGTCTGCACCTTCTATTGTTATCGGTGCTTTTGTCTATGCCATAGCCGTTGCACCTTTTGGCGGAGCAAACGGTTTTGCCGGAATAACGGCACTCGCAATTATGATGATACCTATCATCATCAATACAACAGACTCTATGCTCTCGCTTGTTCCAAAAGAGTTGCGTGAAGCAGGCATTGCACTTGGTGCTTCAAAATACCGTGTTATTTTAGACATCGTCATAAAAGCCGCAAAAGTAGGCATTATGACGGGTGTTCTTTTGGCATTTGCAAGAATTGCAGGCGAAACTGCGCCACTGCTCTTTACCAGTGAAACAAGTAACTACTTTAGTCTGGATTTAACACAAAGTTTTCCCTCTTTGACCGTCAGTATCTACAACCTTGCAAATGAACCTGAACAATCAAGCCGTGACCTTGCCTGGGCTGCTTCATTCATACTTACTATGATGGTTTTAGTTATTAACCTGACAGGTCGATTTATCACAAGAAACAAACATAAATAAGGAAATGACGACTATGCCTGTAATGAATATTAAAAAATTCTCTTTTACATATCCTGGAGTGGATGAGCCCTCATTAAAAAATATAACACTGCCTATAGAAAAAAACAAAATTACGGCTCTCATTGGTCCTAGCGGTTGCGGTAAATCGACACTTTTACGCTCAATGAACCGTATCCACGATTTATATCCGGGAAATAAATATGATGGTAAGATTGAGCTGCTTGATGAAGTAAGCCAAAAATACAAAAATATTCTTGAAATAAAAAAAGAAAACGAGTTTATAAAACTGCGCCAACAGGTCGGTATGATTTTTCAAAAGCCGACACCGTTTCCTATGAGTATTTTTGACAATGTAGCTTATGGGTTAAAAATCGCAGGCATTAAAAACAAAAGTGAACTCGCCGACCGTGTAGAAGCGGCACTTAAAGGTTCTGCTCTTTGGAAAGAGGTATCAGACAGACTGAACAAGTCTGCTATGGGACTCTCAGGCGGGCAGCAACAGCGTTTGTGTATAGCCCGTGCGGTTGCCGTCAAACCGGAAGTGCTTTTGTTTGATGAGCCAACCTCTGCGCTGGACCCTATTTCAACAGGTGCGATTGAAGAGCTGATAGTTGAGCTGAAAAAAGATGTCAGTATTGCCATCGTAACACACAATATGCAGCAGGCTTCTCGTATCAGTGACTACACTGCTTTTATGTACCTTGGTGATTTGATAGAGTATGATAAAACTGAAAATATCTTTTTAAATCCGAAAGAGAAAAGAACAGAAGACTACATTACAGGTAGATTTGGATAAAAAATTAAGGAGCCGAAAAAATGTTACCAACATTTAGAACAAACTTAGACAACATAAGAAAAAAAATTACAAATATCGGGGAAAGTCTTGTAGCTGCCAATACACTTATACTTGAAGCCTTACAGACATGTGATACGCAAAAGTTCAATGAAGCAAGAAACAGTATTAAAAATATTACGGCAAAAACCGATGAAATTGACAATGCTATCATTAAAGTCCTTGCACTTTTTACACCCGAAGCAAGAGATTTAAGACAGGTAGTAGCCTACTTTAAAATCACCAATGAACTTGCCCGTGCCTGTTCAAACACAAGAAGTTTTATTCGCGGGTTTACCGATGTTTGCAAAGAACTTGACGTAAAAGAGATTAATGAGTACGCAATACTTATGCAGACCTCAACCGTAAAAGCCATTCAAACAACCGTAAAAATGATAAATATTGACGATACGGATGAACTCCAGGAGATGTATGAAGAGGTCCTTATAGAAGAAAATAAAGCTGATGATTTATATGAAATGATAGAAAGAAAGCTTGTCGAACAGGCTGAAGGCTCCAATACATTTGAGAAATATCATAAAATGCTCAGAGCACTTCGTAAAAGTGAAAAAATAGCCAGCCGTGCTATCAGTGTAGCAAATCTTTTAGTCTATATAAAAATCGGTGGAAATATCCACAATTAAATGAAAAAATTTCACCAGATAGTATTACAAAAGTTTCTATTACTCTTTTTAGCCCTTTTTGTTATTGTAGGTACTATTGTTTACTACTGGATATATGAATTTTATCTTCACTCTTCAAAAGAGGCTCTCCTTCAAGATACCGAACTTGTCTCTTTTGCAATCAATAAAAATACAAATCTTGATGAACTTGCCAAAAAAGTAAAAAGACAACTCCATCTACGCCTGACAATTATAAATAAAGACGGAAATATTTTAGCAGAGTCCGACAAAAACAAACATATGATGGAAAACCATAAATACCGAACAGAGATTATGCAGGCAAATAAAGAAAAATACGGTTATATAATACGTCACTCGCATACACTCAACAAAGACCTGCAGTATGTAGCAAAAAAATACACCATTAACGGCAGACCCGTGTATATACGTTTAGCACGTGAAGTCAAAGGTATTCAAGCACAAATCATCAGTCTCGGCATTAAAATTGCCATTGTTTTACTTCTCTTTTTTATTGCAATATTTTATATAACCTATAAAATCAATATACAAATTCAATATGAAACGAAAAAAATAGTTAATTTCTTAAAAGCTTTAACAAAAAAGAAAAAAAATACCTATATTAAATCTGATTACTCTCAAGAATTTGCACATATTACAAATCTACTTACAAAAGTTGCACAAATCCTTGTAAAAAAAGAGAAACAAAAAACAAAATATACGCAAAAACTTCAAAAGCTCAATGAACAAAAAGATGACATTATTTCTGCAATATCGCATGAGTTTAAGAACCCTATCGCTGTTGTAAACGGCTACTCACAAACACTCCTTGATGATGAAAATATAAACCCAAGCATACGAAAGAAATTTCTTACGAAAATTTATATGAATGGGATAAAGCTCAGTGAACTTATAGATACGCTAAGGCTCTCTATGAAGCTTGACGGTGGACATCAAACACTTCATACACAAGAAGTAAACCTGTATAACTTAATACAAGAATCTGTTCAAAATTTACAACTACACTATCAAAATAGAAAAGTAATTATTAACGGAGATAAAGAACTTAAAATAAACATCGATCCGACACTTTTTAGTATTGTTATTACAAACCTAATAGAAAATGCTTTTAAATACTCAGAAGATGAAGTCGTAGTGAACATAAACAAAAATTCACTTGAAGTTGTAGATACAGGAATAGGAATCAACGAAAAAGATTTACAAAATATTACAAACAAATTTTACAGAGTACAAACTAACCAATGGAACAACTCTCTCGGACTCGGACTTTTTCTTGTCAACAATATAATCAAGTTACACAACTTTAAACTTATCATTAAAAGTAAAATTAATAAAGGTTCAAACTTCATTATAGAATTTTAGTTTGAAAGAAAACTAAAGCCAAACAGCTTTAGTTTAAAAAAAGAGAGAAATTTATTTCTTTTTTGCAGATTTTTTAGCAACAACAGGTTTTGCAACTTTTTTAACTACTTTTTTTGCAACTTTCTTTACTGCTTTTTTTGCAGTCGGTTTACTTTTAACAGCAACTTTAACTACTTTTTTTGTCACTTTCTTTGCAGATTTTTTGGGCACTGCTTTTTTTGCTACCGCTTTTTTTACTGCTTTTTTAGCGACAGATTTCACAACTTTTTTCTTTAATACTTTTGCCATGTATGACTCCTTTTAGTTTATATTTCATTACTAATAGTAATAAATTATATCTATTATATATATTTTATTTTAATTTGTCAATAAAATATAGATATAAGTTATAAATAACTATAATATCTTTACAAATTAAACCACAGTAAGAGTAAAAATGACATTTATAGAATTTAAAAAACTTCTTTTAGATGCAGAAATAAGTCTGCCAAAATTTAGCAAACTCATAAAAGTGAGTGAAAAGAATATTCAAGCTTATAAGAAAAAGGGAGAAGTTCCAAATACCATTGCCGTTATTGCCAAATGCTTTGCTGTAATGCATAATAAAAATATTGATTACAAACATAAGGTTGAAAGTTTAGAGTTACAGGCAAAAACAAAAAAAGGTGCAGGTTTTGCTAAGACAAAAATGAGCCCTTAGGCATACTTCTGGAATCTTCGGGCAATACAATGATTGAAAAATATATTAATGAAGCTTCTCGGTCATCAACATATCATATGATTTAGATAATTTCTACTCTCCTGTTAAAAAAAGTTGCAAAAAATGACATAAAACATATAGATATAAGCTCGTTGATATAACTATCTGAAACAATCCGAGAAATTGATTATTTATTAATCAGTTACAAAGTAATAAATTTGGATTAATAAGATATACTACATGCAGATAAAATTCAGGAGAAAATTAATGGGAAAATTCGTTAAGAATATAGAAGAGTTCTTTACATTTTGTAATGAAAATGATGTACAATTTGTAGATTTAAGATTTAGTGATATCAAAGGTGCATGGCATCACCTGACATACCGTTACAGCGCAGTAAATGCAGAAATTTTAGAAAATGGTTTTCCTTTTGACGGTTCTTCAGTTGAAGCATGGCAACCGATTAACAAGTCAGATATGATTTTAAAAGCGGATGTACCTACAGCATTTCTTGATCCGTTTACTGCTGATCCTACTGTTATTCTTATCTGTGATGTTTATGATATTTACAAAAATGAACTGTATGAGAGATGTCCACGTTCAATTGCTAAAAAAGCATTAAAGCATGTGGAAGAGATCGGTCTTGCTGATGCAGCCTATTTTGGTCCGGAAAATGAATTTTTCATTTTTGATGATGTGAAATTTGTTGACAACATTAATGAAATGGGATTCAAAGTAGATACCGAAGAGGGTGAATGGAATTCAGGTACTGAATATGATGAAATGTACAATACAGGTCACAGACCGGGAACAAAAGGTGGCTACTTCCCTGTAGCACCGACAGATTCTATGGTAGATATGCGTGCCGAGATGATGCAGGTATTAGAACAGGTCGGTCTTGAAGTTATTTTGGGTCACCATGAAGTTGCTCAAGGGCAAGGTGAAATCGGAATTGTTTTTGGTGACATTATTACTGCGGGTGACAATGTTCAAAAATATAAATATGTTGTAAAAATGATTGCACACCTTAACGGTAAAACTGCTACATTTATGCCTAAACCACTTTATGGTGATAACGGAAACGGTATGCACGTTCACCAGTCTTTATGGAAAGAGGGTAAAAACCTTTTTTACAAAGAAGGAAACTATGGTAATCTAAGTGAAATGGCTATTCATTATGCAGGAGGTATATTTAAACATGCTGCTGCAGTTTCAGCTTTTACCAACCCATCTACAAACTCATATAAACGTTTAATTCCGGGTTTTGAAGCACCAAGTATTCTTACATACTCTTCTCAAAATCGTTCTGCTGCTTGTCGTATTCCATATGGAGCAGGTGAAAAGGCTACACGTATTGAAATGAGATTCCCGGATTCTTCTGCATGTCCATACCTTGCCTTTGCTGTTATGATGATGGCAGGAATTGATGGTATCAAAAACAGCACGATTCCGGTTGGACCAATGGATGAGGATCTTTTTGAACTCTCTCTTGATGAGATTCGTCAAAAAAATATTCCTCAAATGCCACACACGCTTCGTGAAGCATTAGAAGGTCTTATAGCTGACAACGACTTCTTACAGCCTGTATTTACAGCAGAATTTTTAGATGCTTACCAACATTATAAATTTGAACGTGATGTATGGCCGGACGAAGGTCGCCCAACTGCTTTTGAATTCAAAACTACTTATCAGTGCTAATTGGAACGAAATAAGCCTAGGCTAAAGCCTAGGTTCCAAAAATCAAACTCCCTCTTCTAAACTTTACTTTTCTTTTTAATCATCCTTATTTTCGCTATAATTCGCTCACTAATAACAAATGTAAGAGTGTGTTATTAAAATTTTCAAGCAAAAGGATTCTTTATGAAAAATATTCCTAAAGGCAAATATAAGCCGTATCCAAAAATAGACTTGCCAGACAGAAAATGGCCTGACAATACTATAACAAAAGCGCCAATATGGTGCAGTGTAGATTTACGTGATGGAAATCAAGCACTAATCAATCCAATGGACATGAATAAAAAACTTGAATTATTTGCACTCTTACTTAAACTCGGTTTTAAAGAAATAGAAGTAGGTTTTCCTTCGGCTTCAAAAATAGAATTTGATTTTTTGCGTAAACTTGTTAATGATAACTTGATTCCTGATGATGTCACGATTCAAGTATTGGTTCAAGCAAGAGAACATCTTATTGCGAAGACGTTTGAAGCTCTTGAGGGTGTAAAAAAAGCAACAGTGCATCTTTACAATTCAACCTCAGTTGCCCAAAGAAAAATAGTTTTTGGTAAATCTCAAGATGAAATCATAAAACTTGCACTAGAGGGTATTGATTTAGTTAAAAGATATGAAGCAAATCATAATGGAGAGATATTTTTAGAATACTCTCCTGAGAGTTTTACCGGAACAGAGTTGGATTTTGCAGCACGAATTTCTAACGCGGTAACGGCTCGCTGGGGCATCAATGAAAACAGAAAAGTCATCATAAATCTCCCGGCAACAGTGGAGATGGCAACACCGAATATTTAT
>JAMORM010000082.1 GCA_027063585.1 Sulfurimonas sp.
TAATATCACTCAAATCTTTAAATTTACTCAGTTCACTTTTAAGCTCATCTGCCCGTGCTAAGAGCTCTTTTGTCTCTACATTACCAGAGAGCGCTATAAGTACAAGAGGAAAAGCATGGGTTTTTATTTTTGCTACTGGTTCATTCATATCAGCCGGTAAGTCTTTTTTTACGGCACTCACGACATCTTTGACATCATTTAAAACAGTAATATTGTTTGAACCGTTTTTAATCTCTGCACTAATAATAAAAGAACCATTTTTGATACTACTCTTAATATCTTTAAGGGCATCTATATTTTGTAAATCATCTTCAATGCTCTGCACAACCATTTTATCTAAAACATCTGCAGAAGTGCCTGCATAGCCACCTTTAATGGTAATTTTATCCATATTCATAGGTGGGAATATCTCTTTGGGAATATTAATATATGCAAAAATGGAAAGCATAAAAATAAATATTAAAAGTATGTGGTTTAACAGTGGTTTTTCAATAGCAAACTGGATAAATTTTCTAATCAATCTACTTCCTCTCTCTTCTCTAAAAAAGTGTATCTAAAACTTGGTTTTTAAATTTTATAGACTCAACCGATGCGCTGATAAGTTTATTCTCTTCTTTAAGCGTATCATACTCTACTTTTAGTTTTGCAATATCTCTGCTTTTAAAGTAAATTTGCTGTGTAATATAAATCTTAGGAAATGCAAACATTCCGACAAAAATCAAACTCAAAAGAAGATATAAAAAATAGTTCAAATCCAAACTGCGCTTAGGAGTAAAAAGAGTATCGACTTCCTCTAAAAGCTCTGTTTTTTCACTCATCACATATCCATTTGAAAAAGCCGCATCTTCGCACTTCTGCTTCTGACATTCTCTTTAAGTTCATCAGCCTGTGCCATTATCGGTTTTTTTGTCAAAACTTTTCCCAATTGATGATTATTACCACATGTACATCTAAAAGCTTCAGGAGGACAAATACATGATTTAGACCATTTTGCAAACTCTTTTTTTACTATTCTGTCTTCAAGAGAGTGAAATGATATGATTGCGACTTTAGCATGAGGAAGTTTTGCTTCTTCAATACTCTTTAAAAGGTTTTTTAGTTCACCTAACTCATCATTTACTTCAATTCTGATTGCTTGCATCAATAAAGTGGCAGGATGTATCTTTTTTCCGCGTGGCATATGAGGTTTAAGAGTCTCACTGAGCTCTTTTGCCGAAACAAAAGGACGATTTTTCACAATCACATCTGCTATCTTTTTATAATTTCGCAACTCTCCATATTCTAAAAGAATTTTTTCTAATTCTGATTTTGAATACTCATTAACTACATTTGATGCACTTAAAGTGGCACCTTTATCCATCCGCATATCAAGATTATCGCTTTCATAGGAAAAACCTCGCTCTTTTTGATCAAGCTGAAGAGATGAGACCCCAATATCTGCCAATATGCCTTTAATATCTGCTGCGTTTACCTCAGATAGTATCTCTTTTATTACAGAAGAGAAACGCCCTTTTCTTATACTTACCCTCTCTCCAAATTTTGCTAAACGTTTTGAGGAAAAATCTATTGCAGTTTGATCTTGATCTATGGCTATAAGTTTAATATTTTGGTTTGATTCAAGGATTAAAGAGGAGTGCCCACCATAACCCATCGTACAATCAATAACGATACCATTACCTAAATCTTGAAAAGTCTCTGCAACTTCTCTGTATAAAACCGGAATATGAGGAATTTCTTGCAAAGTTCACCTTAATATAAATATATGAGTCTATTATACATCAAAATTGATTTAGGTTTAATTTTTTATACAGTATCATTTAACAAAACGATAAAAGGGGTCTTTATGTCATTGGAATTTTTTGCACAATATCAACTCGAAATAATTACTATTTTAATACTGTTTTTGCTACTTATACTGTATTTTTTACTAAAAAAACGTCCCCAAAAAAAAGAGACTATTTTAGAAATTAAACCTGCTGTAGTTGATGAATATGAAGTTGAAAGTGATGATACAAAAAAATTTCAAAAGGATGTGTATGATACTCCCTTAGAAAAAAAAGTAACGCAAGAAGAAAAAACACTAAAATCTGATGAAGAACCCATTGAAATTGAAAAAGAGGTAAAAAAAGAGAATGTAGAAATACAAAACACTTCTAAAGAACAAGATATTCTGACATCTAGTGGTGTACAAGAACTTCAAACGCAGCAAGCCTTTTCAAGTCATTTTAAAAAACAGATGGTTCCACCACATCAAAAAATAAAGAAAGAAGATTTTTCCAAATTCAGTGGAAAACGTATCCTGTTGGCAGAAGACAATATTATCAATCAAAAAGTCATTTTGGGACTTTTAAGTGGGAGTGGCATTGATGTTGTTATTGCCAATGACGGACAAGAGGCACTCAATATTTTAGAAAATGATATTAATTTTATGCTTGTTTTGATGGATGCTCACATGCCAAATATAGATGGTTTTGAAGCAACTAGAATTATAAGAAAAAATCCAAAATACGACCATATAGTCGTAGTAGCCCTCAGTGGCGACACAGCAAGTGATGATATCAAAAAAATGAAAGATGCCGGAATGAGTGAAACTTTAGAAAAACCTCTAAAAATGGATGCTCTGTATGATATATTATATGCCTACAATACACAAAACAGCATAGAAAACGAATCAACAACACAAAAAACAGCTCTTCCTACTTTAGAAACAAAAAAAGGTTTAGAGATTTGTGGAAACGACAAAGAGTTTTATAAAGATATTCTAAAAGAATTTATCCAAGATTATGGAAATTCTGATGAGAGTTTAAATATTTTGATAAAAGAACAAAAATTTAATGAAGCAGATAGATTGCTTTTAGATATCGTTGGAGTTTGTGCAAATATAGGAGCTCAAAAAATGCATAATATTGCTATTACTGCAAAAGAGATGCTCAAAACAAAAAATAAAAACTTAACAGCTATTCTCTCTTCATACAAAGATGGTTTAACACAAACACTTCAAAGTATAAACCAATATATAAAAGAGAATTAATCATCTAATTTTCCCAATATATTCTTATTCTTTTCTTATTCTTTTTCTATAATGTAACACTTTAAACATAAATCATTGGAAATTCATTCTTTTTTGCGTCTACTTGATATAAATCAATTTTATTCATTTTGAAACTTAATAAACTACTAATGATTCTAAAATCCAATTCAGTTTAAGGAAAAACAAATGATAGATCCATCAGTACTCAGACCAGAAATCGCTCTAGATGACTTTTTGCCTATCTTTGTCTCTTCTGCGCTTGTATTAGTTTTTGGAGGATTTTATGTAGGTATATATACTGCAGTAAAAGTAAAACTACTCAAACCATGGACCATGGTATTTGCATATATGTTTTGGTTACTCACTGCATATTGTCTATACTTAATGGGAAGTTTGATGCATGTTGGGGAATTTACTGCAAAAGCTTTAGTCGTTGCTGCTATTGGATTATTTTTACTTCCATATGCAGTCTATTATATGCAAAGTCAAGTTCATGAAGAAAATGAACATTGAAAGATATATCTTTTAATAAAAAAGTTTTAGGAGGATACAGTGGCTAAGAAATCTGTATGGAGTGACAATCGTTTCTGGCAGCGTTCAGCAACGTGGGTTACTGGTTTTGCTTCAATACTCTTAATTTGGTTGACATTTGATACGTCAGCACAAATTGCAATGGGTAATGATCAAGACCTTAAAGATGGTGTAACAAAAAGGGTTCCAGGACCTACAGTTATTAATTATAAGATTACATATGAAATGGATGCGAAACGCGGACATGAAGTTCCTGTAATCGGAGAAAAAGAGAAGTTCTTTGGTCGTGATGACTATTCAGAAGAAGAAGCAGGAGCTCTCCTTCATTTGGGTAAACTGGGTTCACAGGCCAAAAACTGTATGGATTGTCATACACTTCTTGGTAATGGAGCTTATTATGCACCAGATTTGACAAAATCATGGTTAGATCCGGCATGGGGTCCAGACGGAGCTATGCAAGCACTTACTGGAAAAAACACAAAAGAAGAAGCTATTGCCGAATTCTTACAACATCCAGACCAATACCCTACTCATGCTCGTATGATGCCAGATCTTGGTATTACTGCTGAGGAAGCAAAAGGTTTGGTCGCGTTTTTAAAACATATGTCTTCTATAGATACAAATGGTTTCCCTAGAAACTTTGGAAGAATGCAAGGAGCAGTAAATGGCAAATAATTACTTAAATTCGGAGTCAAAACAGTTAGCAACATGGTATTTCACTTTTGCTGCAATCTTGTTTGGGGCTCAATTGCTTTTTGGTTTAGTAGCAGCGATTCAATATGTAATGCCTGGTTTTCTTTACGGAATTCTAGACTTTTCAATTGCGAGAATTTTACATATTAATGCACTTGTTGTATGGATGGTTTTTGCTATGTTTGGTGCAGTTTACTGGTTATTGCCAGATGAAACTGGAATCGAAACTATAGGTATCAAGGTTGGTAAGCTTTTATTTTGGATTTTTGCAGCTGCAATTGTTGTTGTTGTTCTTGTCTATCTATTTATTCAGGTTGGTCCTGCAGATGAAACTACTATCTGGTTTATTACAGAAGGTCGTGAGTATATCGAAGCTCCACGTTGGGCAGACTGGGGAATTGTAGTTGTTGCACTTGGATTTGTTGCAAACTTATTCCTAACAGGTATTAAAGGAAGACAAACAGGTATCGTAACTGTACTTATGGCAGATATGATTGCGTTTGCCGGTCTATATTTAGCTGGTATGTTCTTTACAGATAATATCTCTATTGATCAATACTGGTGGTGGTGGGTAATCCACTTATGGGTTGAAGCTACTTGGGAAGTTTATGTTGGTGCTATCGCAGCATACGGTCTTATTACTATGATTGGAGCACACCGTAAGGTTGTTGAAATGTGGTTATGGATTGAGGTTGCAATGTTATTTGGTTCAGGTATTCTTGGGCTAGGACATCACTATTTTTGGATTGGAACACCTGAGTATTGGTGGGAAATCGGTGCGTTATTCTCTGCACTAGAACCATTACCACTTGTTGCAATGTTTATTCACGTACTATATGATTGGGGTAAAACTCAAGGTGCTGAAGAAGAAAAAGGAAGTACAGTCTCTGTTGTCAACAACAAGCCTGCATTTACATGGTTTGTACTGAATGCATTTGGTAACTTCTTAGGTGCTGGTATTTGGGGATTTTTCCATACACTACCACAGGTAAACCTGTATACTCACGGTACACAGTTTACTTCAGCGCACGGTCACTTAGCGTTCTTTGGTGCATATGCAACTATTCTTATAGGTATGATGTATATTGCGGTTCAAGGTACGAATGGCATTAAAATTATGAAGCATACAAAAGCTTCTATTTGGGGTGTAAGTATGATTGTTAGTGGTGTCGTTGGCATGACTGTGGCACTTACAATTGCCGGTTATGTTCAGGTTCTTGTATCTCGTGCACAAATGGGTGCGACATGGGCAGGATACTTTGACGGCCAAAGTGGATTATGGTTTACACAGGCGATGGATTGGAGACTTATTATGGGTGCAGTAACTTTTATAGGTTTTATTTTCCTCGCAAAAGATTTATTAACTACTGGTAAAAATCCAGTACATGAAAAATAAGGAGGCTTACTATGTTTGAACCGTTTACAGATGTTGTACCAAGTTTTTTTGGTTGGCTCAATCAAGGTCCTTTAACTCTGACAATTTTTCTTCATACAGTGATAATACTTCCAATGATTTGGATTTATTTTCAGGAGAAAAAGCGTTTAGAGAACGAAGAGTAATAAATATCATGCCTTCTTTCGAGAAGGCTTAACTATATTTTAAGAGGAAAACAAAGATGAAACTTAATAAATTAGTCATATCTGTAGCTGCTTTAGCAGTTGTAAGTTCAGGTTTATTTGCTGGTACGTCAAATATGAATGTTGAAAAAATGTTCGAAAAAGAGTGTCAAGGGTGTCATGGTCCAAATCATGAAGGTGGAGTTGGTGCGGATTTACGTCCTGCTAAAATTGCCAAGAAAAACTCTTATACTTTATCTGAAGTCATTTTAAATGGTCGTCCAGGTACTGCTATGCCTCCATTTTCTGAAAAAATGAACAAAGCAGATGCTCAAAAAATGGTTGACTACCTACAACATTTTAAAGGGAAAAAGATTCAAGTTCTTACTTTAGATGCAGTAAAACAAGGATGGAAAAAACTTAATGACAGAACAGCGTTACTTAAGAAATATCCTCACGCAGTTGATGTAAAACATGTTACAGACATCTGTTTTGTTACAGAGCGTGATGCTGCTCGTGTTGTTTTTATTGACGGAACAAGTGGAAAAGTCCTATCTAAACATCCTGCAGGGTTTGCAGTACACGTAACAGTAACTAATAAACGTCAACCTCGTTACGCATACTCAATCTCTCGTTCAGGTTTAGTAACAATGTTTGACCTTGCTTCTAAAGGGCAACAAAAAATTGCAGAAGTTCAAGTTGGTTCTGATTCACGTGGTCTAGCAGTTTCGCCAGATGGAAAATATTTAATGGCTGGTAACTATGTTCCAGGTGGAGCTATCTTAATGGATGCAATGACACTAGAACCGCTTAAAGTATACCCAACTTCAAGTGTAATTAATATGGATGGTGATATCGGTTCAAGCCGTGTTG
>JAMORM010000083.1 GCA_027063585.1 Sulfurimonas sp.
ATTGATCTCATTTTTAAACTTTCTCACCGCCGTAACAGTCAGATAGTCATCTTCCACTTTTATGTCTATATCTTCTTTTTTTACACCAGGTAAATCAACTTCGATTGTAAAAGTATCGTTATGATGTTTTGCAAGGTTTGCAAGTGGAAGATGTGATACTAGATTATTGAATGTATCTTTGACGACTTCCAAACCTTTTTCAACCTTTTCTTCTGTTTTTTCTACTATATCTTTTGATGTTTTTACGATGTCCATGGTAAACTCCTTATTCAATTTCAATTTTTTTCGTTGTATCTTTTTCAACTTTTAGTTTTGGTATAGTAATTTCAACTACGCCGTCTTCATTTGTTGCTCGGATATTTTCACTATCTACTTTTTCAGGCAATGTAAAACTTCTGGCAAATGTGCCATATGCACTCTCTACTCTATAATAATCATCTTTTTCTTCTTCTTTTTTAACTTCACGTTTGCCTTTGATAGTCAAAATATTTTTATCAACGCTAATCTCTACATCTTCTTTTTTTACACCTGGTAAATCAAGTTCAATATAGTAAGCATCTTTTCCTTCTCTCGTATTGACAGCCGGAATAAAGTCAAAAACCTCTCTTGGCTCTTCATTATTTTGTGCATCAAGTACATTGAAAAACTCATTGAGTAAATCAAATCTTCTTGTACTATTTGTATTTATAGGATTTCTTTGTCTTGTTACTAACATGGCTCACTCCTTTTATTTTTTTATCTAAGAAATGATAGTAGATTTTTAAAAAGTATTTTGCTACTTAAGTAGCATTTGAGAAGTTTTCTCCAAAAGTTTTTGTAGATTTTTTACCTTTATGTTACGTCGGCTTGTTTCAATAATATTATCGGCTTTTAACTGTTTGATGCTGCGTTCAATGACATGACGCACAGTTCCCAGGAGTTTGGCGATTTCACTGTTGGAGAGATTTTGCAATAGTTGGTAGCGGAATCTGTTGTTTGGATTTAAATTTTGTACTAAAAGATTTAAAAAACGCTCTTTTGTATCATAAAGTGCCAGTTCGGTTGCCAATTCCTCTGTATAGCGCATATGTGCAGCGAGGTAAGGAAAGAATTTTTTATTAAAAGTTGCATCATTTTCCAGCCAATAGCGAACTCTTTCAATAGGAAGGCGTAATATATTTGTATCTTCTATAACCTCATAAACAACTTCATGCGGTTTACCGTCAAGCAGTGAAATGACATCAAACATGTCCCCGCGTTTATATATAAAGATTGTTTGTTCTTTATTTGTTTGAAAGTTTATTTGATAAGTTTTGACTCTTCCATCCATTACAACATAAAAATATTTGAGCAGATCATCCGGATAAAACGGAGAAGAACCTTTTTCATATTTAAAGGGTTTTGCATATTTATAAAATTCCTCTTCAAATGTTTTATTGGTATTGTCTAAAAGCTCTAAGTGTTTTGAATTATTTTGCATAAAGTAATTGTATCATATTTTTGTTTTTTGATTTTGTATAAATTCAAGTACAGCATTTTCATCCCCTTGAAACACAATAGGTATAGAGCTCTTCTGGATTTGGTAGTCATACATTGGATCGTAGTAACGTTCTAAGAGTAGTGTAATCCACTCTATATATAATGCTTTAG
The DNA here is from genome assembly GCA_027063585.1 of Sulfurimonas sp. Taxonomy (GTDB): domain Bacteria; phylum Campylobacterota; class Campylobacteria; order Campylobacterales; family Sulfurimonadaceae; genus Sulfurimonas. The sequence continues at coordinate 1,630 of JAMORM010000083.1, forward strand.
CCTTTGGTTGCATATGTTTGGAATAAGCTTCACTAAAAAGATAAGAAAGTTGTGTATAAAGTTGGTTTCCAAGACGTTTTTGAATTCTTTTGAGCCCTGCTTTGACATTTTCTGCCCAGAGCTGCAGCCCTTTGTCAGCGTAAATTTTTTCGTACTCTTGGATTGCTGAAACAACATATTCTTCATAGGTTATTTGGGCACGAACCGCAATTGGCGTTTCAAGGATTATAAGCTTACCTTGCATAAAGTTGTCATATACGGGTTTTGGTATAAAAGTCCTACCGATATTATGACTTTCATGTTCTATTACAAGTGTGTGAAAATTTTTATGCTCAAACTGAATAAGTCTGTATGCAAGATTATTTTCAAAGTCAATTTGTGAGGGTTGGGCATGGGCAAACCCGCCGAATGAAGAACCGCGATGGTTTGCAATGCCTTCAAGGTCAATAGCATTTTCTAGTTTGTTTAAAAGAATGGTTTTGCCCGAACCGGTTCTTCCTCCCAGTATAAGTGTGGGTGTTTTGGCACTGATTCGTTGAGTTTGGAGTATAAGAAAATTACGAAATGCTTTGTAGCCGCCTTTGAGCCGTGTAATTTCTACACCGGCTTCTTTGAGCCACTCTTGTGCAATGCCTGAGCGTTGCCCTCCTCGAAAACAGTAGAGTTTTGCATCAGGATTTTTGTTTATATATTCTTTCCACAGAGCTACTCTTTTTTCTTTGCCCGATTCTTGTATAAGTGATTCTGCCAGTTGTACTGCAGCTTCGTTCCCGGCTTCTTTGTATCTTGTGCCTATGAGTTTGCGTTCTTCATCATCAAGTATTGATAAATTTGTCGTATTGATAAATTTACCTTTCTCAAATTCAACAGGTGCTCGCACGTCAAGCAGGGGTGTTTCATTGAGAACAATGGATAAAAAATCATCACTGAGAGGGAGTTGCAACTACACTACCTCGACCAAATATTTTGATGCCGGTGTTGTTCGTCCAATGGAGTGCAAATCAAGACCCGCTTTTTTAGTTATTTTCAAAAAATCATTGAGGGCATCTTTACGAACCGCGCAGAGCAGTCCTCCCGAAGTTTGTGCATCACATAAAATATCTTGTTGTTCTTGGGTCATCGGGGAAATTTTTTCGCCGTAACTCTCAAAGTTTCTGCGTGTTCCTCCTGGTACACAGCCCATTTCTAAATACTTTTTGACATTTTTAAGTATTGGAACTTTCCTAAACTCTATAGCAGCACTGATATTGCTTCCTTCACAAATTTCACTTAAATGCCCAAGCAGACCAAAACCGGTAACATCTGTGATTGCAGTAACACCTTCGAGTTGAGAAATCTCTGCACCGATTTTGTTAAGTGTGCACATTGCTTCTATGGCAATATCAATATCGCCTTTGGCTATTTTGTTTTGTTTTTGCGCCGTTGTCAGGATGCCGATGCCAAGCGGTTTTGTTAAAAATAACTCACACTCAGCTTCTGCGGTATTGTTTCTTTTGATATGTTCATTTTTTGCTATGCCTGTAACTGCAAGTCCAAAAATCGGCTCAGGAGAATCAATACTGTGACCACCAGCAAGTGGAATGCCGGCTTCTTCACAGACGGAGCGACCGCCGTCAATGACCTCACGTGCTATATCAGCATTCAGTTTATCAATAGGCCAGCCAAAAATGGAGATTGCCATTAAGGGTTTGCCGCCCATGGCATAAATATCACTGATGGCATTGGTAGCAGCTATACGACCGAATGTAAAAGGGTCATCGACTATGGGCATAAAAAAATCAGTCGTACTTAAAACCGAAGTGCCGTTGCCCAAATCAAACGCCGCTGCATCATCTTTTGAAGAGTTACCAACTAAAAGTTCAGGGTACTCAATCGTTTCGCGTGAGCTTTTTAAGATACTATCAAGTACTTTTGGAGAAATTTTACAGCCGCAACCTGCACCGTGACTATATTGTGTGAGTTTTATATCTTTCATAATGTACGCTCCTAACCATAAATAACCCCAACTTCAGCCAAAAGCAAATAGTTCTAGTGCTAGGCAGATTTCTGTAGGACTAACTGGTTAATCCAAAGGAATCTAACGACATAATAGGACTATTTGCTTTTAGCCCGAAGGGAGGTCTAAAAAGGGGACTACTGACTTCGTTAAAACTTTTTGAAGTACAATAAGTACAACTGCAAAGTTTTGCCTTGCATTAGCCCCCTTTTTAAATCTCTGAAATTGGGGTTATTTATGGTTAGGAGCTATAATGTCCTAAATAAAGTTTCATATACTAGTCTTCTTTGACTAAGAAGAAGGTTAACAAGGAAAAAAATGCACAGAAATATTAAACATATTGTCTTAGACTATAACGGTACCCTGGCAAAAGACGGCATCTTAAAAGAGGATGCAAAAAGATTATTGCCGCTTTTAGCACAACAGTATACTTTACATGTAATCACGGCAGATACATTTGGCAGTGTAAAAAAAGAGTTAAAAGATTTTGACTTACATGTAAAGGTATTGCAGAGTGACGACCATACTTTGGAAAAAGAGGCATATATAAGTACATTACATGTAAAGGAGTGTGCTGCTGTGGGCAATGGAAATAATGATGTTAGAATGCTGCAAGAAGCGGCAATAGGTATTTGTTTACTTGGAAATGAAGGCTGTAGCACAAAAACTCTCTTAGCCTCAGACATAGTGTGTAAGTCTCTTTCTGAAGCATTAGAACTGTTTTTATATCCTAAAAGATTGATTGCGACACTTAGGATATAAACTCGACTACTTTATCAAAAGGCAGTCTGATTTGTTCAGGTTGAGGGTTGAGTCTGTAGCCAAACGGCAATAGTATTGCGACTTGAAACTCTTTAGTATCAAGTTCTAAAATCTCTTCTACTTTTTCTTTTTCAAACCCTTCTATCGGGCAGGAATCTATACCTAGATAAGCAGCCCCACTCATCATATTCGCCGCGGCAATATAGGTCTGCCTTGCAGTCCAACAGTAAATATTTTCATCACTGCTTAGGGTCTTGGCTAAATGTTTTGCATAAAGGTCCATGTACATATTTAAAGACTCTTTAGGCATATTCCGGCGTGCAAAGCGTTTTTCAACTTCTCCCGATTCTATCTTGACACTCTCAATACCGGCAAGTACAATGACAAGATGAGAACATGAAGTGATTTGCACCTGATTCCAGCATGCAGGTCTGAGTTTGGCTTTGAGCTCTTCATTGGTGATGACTAAAAATTTCCAAGCCTCCATACCGAAAGATGAGGGTGATTTCCTTGCGCACTCAAGAATAAAGTGCATATCTTCATCTGGTATTTTTTTGTTTTCATCAAATACCTTACAGGCATGTCTAAAATCCATTGCTTGCATAAATTTGTTTTGCATTTTTTATCCTTAAAATATGTCAAATTGCCATAAATATAGAGTCAGTAATTTAAAATTATTATAATGATAGCACAAAAATTAGGGGTTGAGTGATGATTTTAGGGAAATGTCCTTATTGTGATGACGGTGAGATTGAAGTACGTGACAAAGAAGTCCGAGGAAAAAAAGTGAAACTCTATGCCTGTACAAATGCGCACTGGACAACAGAAGATGGTGAGATGTTTGAAGTCACACAAGAGTCTACATGTAGCTTTAGAATTTGGCAGAACGCTTTGGCAAAATATGGAAAATGGTTAAATTATAAAGAGGTCAGAGAACTCTTAAGCGAAGAGGAACTTGAAGTGGAACTCTTAAGTAAAAAATACGGCAAAAAAATATACTACACCAAAACAATTGTTTTGAATGAAGAATATGGAGTAAGCGTACTTTGGGATTAGTTTTGTTACACTTTGGCTATGTTAGAACAGTATAAAGAAGCGATTGAAAAAAGCAATATTATTTCAAAAACCGATGTCAACGGGATTATTACCTTTGTAAATGACGAATTTTGTAAAATTTCAGGCTACTCAAAAGAGGAACTGATCGGTAAAAATCATAATATCGTCAGGCACCCTGATGTTCCTGCCTCTGTCTTTAAAGCGTTGTGGGATACGATAAAAGCAAAAAAGACCTATAAGGCTACGGTTAAAAACAGAGCAAAAAATGGTACAACTTTTTATGTCAATACGACCGTAATTCCCATACTTGATGAAAAAGACGATATTGAAGAGTTTGTAGCTATTCGTTATGATGTGACAAAAGAAGTTTTTTATAAAAAAAGCTTGGAGCAAAAAGAAAAAGAGCTTGAAGAATTAAATGAAAATCTTGAAAAAAGAGTGCAAGAGAAGACAAAAGAGTTAAAAGAACTCAATGAAACACTTGAACGTAGAGTCCATGAAGAGATAGCTAAAAATGAGCAGAAGCAAAAAGTGATGTTTTGGCAGTCACGGCTTGCGAGTCTGGGTGAAATGCTTGCAAATATTGCCCATCAATGGAGACAGCCGCTCACAGAACTCAGCTTGACACTTTTTAGTTTAAAAAAAGCTGCAATGAATGAAAATTTCCAAGAAGTTGAGAGCCTTTATGCCCAAAGTAAGGCAATTATACAAAATATGTCTACAACTATAGATGATTTTACCAACTTTTTTAAACCGACAAAACATAAGCACTATTTTAAAATAGCAGACAGTATTAATGAGTCGCTTAATATATTAGAAAAAATTATAATAAAAGAGATGATTAGTGTTAATACAGAATTTGAAGATGTGGAAGTTCTAGGTATTTCAAATGAGTTAACACAGGTGATTATTAATCTGATTCAAAACTCAAAAGATGCCTTTTTACAATCGTCTGTTTTGCTAAAAGAGATAAATATTTGTGTAAAAAAAGAAAAAGATTTTGCAATTATAGAGTTTGAAGACAATGCAGGGGGTATAAAAGAAAAAGAGATATATAAAATTTTTGAACCCTATTTTACAACGAAACATTCATCTTTGGGTACAGGTCTTGGATTGTTTATGTCAAA